>ONSO01000018.1 GCA_900320485.1 uncultured Lachnospiraceae bacterium
AGGATCCGAGATCTTGTCATGCGGATCAGGAAATATCTGGAAGAACAGGAACAAGTTCAAAAATAAGACGGAAAAGAGGTAATGTCAGTGAGAATCGTACAATTAACGCAGGATAGCAAAAAGAACATCTTAAACAACATGCTAAAGAGAAGCCCAAATAATTACGGAACCTATGAGGAGACCGTAAACCGGATCCTTGCAGACGTAAAAGCAAGAGGCGATGAGGCAGTCTTTGAGTACACGAAGAAATTTGACCGTTTTGACTTAAATGCCGGAAACATTCAGGTTACCGGGGAAGAGATCAAAAAAGCATATGAGGAGCTGGATGAAGGCCTTGTGGACGTCATCCGGAAATCCGCTGAAAACATCCGTGCCTTTCACTCAAAGCAGCTTCGCAACAGCTGGTTCGACGCAAAGCCCGACGGAACCATTCTTGGCATGAAAATCACGGCCTTGGAGAAGGTTGGCGTCTACGTTCCCGGCGGTAAGGCTGCCTATCCCAGCAGCGTTCTGATGAACGTGGTGCCCGCAAAGGTAGCGGGCGTGGATCAGGTGATCATGACGACGCCCTGCAACGCAGAAGGTAAGGTAAATCCCGGCACCCTTGTTGCCGCAGACATTGCCGGAGTCAGCGTGATCTATAAGGTTGGCGGTTCACAGGCCATTGCCGCCATGGCATACGGAACGCAGTCCATCCCCAAGGTAGATAAGATCACGGGCCCCGGAAACATTTTCGTGGCCTTGGCAAAGAAGGCCGTTTATGGCTACGTCAGCATTGATTCCATTGCCGGTCCCAGTGAGATCCTGGTTCTTGCTGACGAGACCGCAAATCCCAGATACGTTGCGGCCGACCTGCTTTCCCAGGCAGAACACGACGAGCTTGCCAGCGCCATTTTGATCACCACCTCCAAAGACCTTGCAGAGAAGGTTTCCGCCGAAGTGGACGGCTTTGTGGAAGTATTGGAAAGAAAAGCCATTATCCAAAAGTCCTTGGACAATTACGGATATATCCTTGTGGCTGACACCATGGAGGATGCCATAGACGCCGTGAATGAAATTGCATCCGAGCACTTAGAGATCCTGACGGCAAATCCCTTTGACGTCATGACAAAGATCCGTAATGCCGGTGCGATTTTCCTTGGAGAATATGCTTCCGAGCCTCTGGGAGATTACTTTGCAGGTCCCAACCACATACTTCCCACAAACGGCACGGCGAAGTTCTTCTCCCCCGTGAACATTGACGATTTTATCAAAAAGACCAGCATTATCTCTTATTCCCGAAGCGCCCTGAAAAAGGTCAGCGAAGACATTCAGATCTTTGCTAAAAGCGAGGGATTGACGGCGCACGCAAACAGTATTAAAGTTAGATTTGAGAATGACAAATAAGAAGGCAGGGTAGGTCAATGGAAAAAAGGGAAGCGCATCTGACTCGCAAGACAAAGGAAACGGACATTGCCATTAACTTAAACTTAGACGGCACCGGAAAAAGCGACGTATCCACGGGCATCGGATTTTTTGATCACATGCTGGAGGGCTTTTCCAAACACGGATTTTTTGATCTTGAGTGTAAGGTAAAGGGAGACCTTTACGTAGACGGACATCACACCGTGGAGGATACGGGCATAGTTCTCGGTCAGGCCATTGCAAAGGCCGTTGGCGACAAAAAGGGCATCAAGCGTTACGGCTCTTTCATCCTTCCCATGGATGACGCACTTTGCCTTGTTGCCGTAGATCTTTGCGGACGTCCTTACCTCAATTTTGATTGCACGTTTCCCACCCAGAAGGTCGGTGAGCTGGAAACGGAGCTGGTACGAGAGTTTTTCTACGCCGTAAGTTATTCCGCCGCCATGAACCTGCACGTAAAAATGCTGGACGGCATCAATACGCACCACATGATCGAAGCCACGTTCAAGGCTTTTGCAAAGGCTTTGGACTGTGCCGTTAGCTATGATGAGAGAGTGACCGGCGTCCTCAGCACAAAGGGCTCGCTGTAAGCCTAAGCCAGGACGGAACATGATAATTTAAGCACAACACGTTAGGAGCAAACATGAAAAAAAGATTTGTAAGCTGCATTTATCTGTATCAGGGAAAAGCCGTAATGAACCTTAATGATCTGACGCTTTTGGCGGATGATCCCGTTGCGCTGGCTAAGGGCTATGACAATGACGGAGTGGACGAGATCATGATCTTTGACCTTTCCAAGGGGGATCAGGAACACGAATCCGCCCTTGACGTCATCAAGGCCATCTGTGCCACGGTGGAAGCGGACGTCATTGGCGCCGGTAACGTAAAAAGAATGGAGGACGTAAAAAAGCTCCTCTATGCCGGTTGTAAGAAGGTTGCCCTGAATTTTGAGTTGGAGAGCAACGTTGCCCTGACGCAGGAGGTTTCCCAGAAATTCGGAAAGGAAAAGATCTGGGCATGCTTCGGAAAGATGGAATCATTGTTTGACTCTCTGAACGTGGCCAAGGAATGGGTGGCCGGCCTGATCCTCCTTAATCCTCACGTGATCAAAGAAATCGCAGACGTAACAAACCTTCCATGTCTGGTATTCATCAGCCAGATCGAGCTGGAAAAGCTCATGGAGATCGTTCGTATGGACAACGTATACGGAATTGCCGGCAATACCATCAACGACAATGCGTCGGAGATCATTTCCCTCAAGGAGCTTTGTCAGCAGAATGGCATTGAAACTGAGATCCTTACCCCTGCAGTAGAATGGGCCGCCCTGAAAAAAGGACCTGACGGACTGGTTCCCGTGGTCGTACAGGATTACAGGACCTTAGAGGTTTTGATGGTTGCCTATATGAATGAGGAAGCTTATCTCCAGACCTTAAAAACCGGGAAAATGCATTATTACAGCCGCTCCCGTCAGGCACAGTGGCTAAAGGGTGAGACCAGCGGTCATTTCCAGCACGTCCGCAGCCTTACGGCAGATTGCGACCTTGACACCATCCTTGCAAAGGTAAATCAGGAGGGCGTTGCCTGCCATACCGGCGCAAGAAGCTGCTTCTTTAACGAGATTGCCAAGAAAGATTATGAGGAAGTAAAGAACCCTCTTCAGGTATTTGAGGATGTCTTTGCCGTCATCAAAGATCGCAAGATTCATCCGAAGGAAGGCTCTTACACCAATTATCTGTTTGACAAGGGCATCGACAAGATCCTGAAAAAGGTGGGAGAGGAAGCCACGGAGATCGTGATCGCCGCAAAGAATCCCAATCCCAACGAGTTAAAGTATGAGATCAGCGATTTTATGTACCACGTCATGGTTTTGATGGCAGAAAAAGGCGTAACCTGGGAAGAAATCATTTCCGAGTTAGCCAACCGCTAATTCATTCTCACAATTACGTAAAGGATCATTTTTCAAAAACGTCTGCGGTCAGGGGCCAGTCGCTCCTGACCGTTTTTAACAGATTCTTTCCACCTTCCACAAGGATCCTTTCATAATCCGTTTCCATGGCCGAAAACACGGTGGAGATTTCAAGCCCATGGAAACTTAATTCCAACCTGTCCGCCATGACAATTCCAAACGCCAAAACGCAAGTGATCCAAAGCCGCATAAACCATCTGTTTTTCATATTTTTTCCATCCCCCTTTCCATGCCATTTTCTTTATTCTACGTTCTCCCGGATCCTCACAGAACTATTGTCTAACGATTATAATTGTGATATAATAGTTGGAAATTGCGAAGCAATTTGCAATCCGAAGCGAAGCGAATACGTTCGGATTTGCAAAGCAAATCCAGAATCCGAGCGAAGCGAGGATGCGCCGAAGGGCGCACCGGACGAGCCGAAGGGCTCGCAGTTGGAAATACTTGTTTACAAGAGCATTTCATCGAATTGGATCTTGCGCTATCCCGAATAACTTTTTTCGACTTTGGAGGAACCCATGGGGAATTTAGGAAACGCTTTCTATCAGAAATTATTGGCTAACGTCAATAAGGTGATTGTGGGAAAGGACCAGGTCCTGACCTTGATATTTACGTCCCTAGTGGCCGGCGGCCACGTTCTTTTGGAAGACGTACCCGGTACCGGAAAAACCAAGCTGGCAAAGGCTTTGGCAAAATCCTTTGACCTTCATTACTCGAGGATACAGTTTACGCCCGACCTACTTCCGACGGACGTTACGGGTTTAAACGTATATGATCCCAAAACCGGTGATTTTGTCATGCGGTCAGGCCCCGTTTTTACCAACTTCTTACTGGCTGACGAGATCAACCGTGCCACCCCCAGAACCCAGGCCGGCCTGCTGGAGGTTATGGAAGAGCGTCAGGTCACCATTGACGGTCAATGCTATCAGCCCGGGGATCCTTTCTTTGTGGTAGCTACGCAAAATCCCGTGGAAACCGCAGGAACCTTCCCTTTGCCTGAGGCACAACTGGACCGTTTCATGATGAAGCTTTCCGTCGGTTTTCCGGATCATGACCAGGAGATGACCATCCTGACGAAATACATGTCATCCGATCCCTTGGAGACGCTGACCAGCGTTGTATCCTCCGAGGAACTGTCGGCCGTGCGTAAGGAGGCGGGTGACGTTCACGTTTCCGTTGCCATTTTAGACTATCTGGTCCGCCTTACGGCTGCCACGCGTAACAATAACGACGTTCTCATGGGAGTCAGCCCCAGAGGTACGTTGGCCCTCATGCATGCCGCAAAAGCATATGCCTGCTTATCCGGCCGTGATTATTGTATTCCTGATGACGTTAAAGCCGTTGCCGTTCCCGTACTGGCCCACAGGATCTTACTTGGTTACGGTAAAAATACGGACTGTGAAAAGTTTATTCAGACGGTTGTAAAAGAAACCATTGTTCCCACAGAGGATTTTGAAAGATGATACAAACCATTTTGATCGGCGTGATCATTCTGGCAGCTTTTCTTTTGCAGCGCAGGTTCTACGTAAAATACTGGCAGGATGACCTGGACGTAAACGTTAAGTTTCTGAATGCCGAAGTACCGGAAACACAGCGGGGAACCCTTCAGATCGTTGTGGAAAACAGGAAAAAGCTTCCGCTTTCCGCCTTGGTCGTAAAATTCCAGACGGACAAGCATCTGGAATTCGAAAAGAATAAGGGTTCCATTTCTACGGATCAGTTCTACCACAATGACGTATTTCAGATTGGAAGCGGAGAGCGGATCACAAGAACGCTTCACTTCGTCGGTACCAAAAGAGGATATTACCGGATCAACAACGTGGACCTTACAAGCTTTGACCTTCTAATGTCCTGTGAATTGCATTCCTCTTTTCAGCCTTCGGAGTCTATTTACGTACTTCCAAAACCATATGAGAGCAGAAGCTTTCAGCTGATGCTTCAGCAATTAAACGGTGAAATGCTGACCAAGCGCAATCTGTATGAAGATCCCTTTGAGCTTCGCGGCATCCGTGAATATCAGCCCTTTGACAGCATGCGCAGCATCAACTGGAAGGCCACGGCAAGGACCGGAAAATTCATGGTAAACCAAAAGAATTACACCTCGCCCAAATCCGTGCGCATTTTTCTGAATTTGGAGGACCGGCATCTGATCAAGAAGGAAGATGAGCTGGAGGAATGCATCAGGATCTCTGCCGGGCTTGCAAAGTATCTTTTGGAACAGGGGATCAAGGTTTCCTTTTACTGTAATGGGCCAGACGTTCTAACGGGAGAACCGACTCTTAAAAGTGGCGGAAAGGGCCCAAATCAGATTTCCTCCATACTTCGTTCCTTGTCCCGGGTGGATCTGGAGAAGGACGCCTTAAATTTTGATAAATTATTTCGCCGCAGAATATTGACGGATCAGGAAAATTCTTATACTTGCTTTGTTTCCACTTCACAATCCAAAGAATTTTTGGACGTCTTGCAGTCCTATGTTATGCAAGGCCGGGTTTTTTCGTGGTTTTATCCCAAATCCAGCCGTTTTCAGCCGGATGAGATTCCCGTTATCCTCAGAGATAGTCTTAAGATTGTACAAACCTGACGGAACGTAAATCACGTAACGAAAGGAGGACCGCCGTGGACCGCGTTAAAATTGCATTGCTTCGCGAATTATTGGCTACCCAGACAAATCACTGGGCCCTTTTTCCCGCCATATTATTGTTTGCCGAAACCACGCTGATCTCTCCTTATTGCATTATGGGCTGGATCCTTGCGGGGCTTCTTCCCGTCTGCCTGTTTTTTGTAAGAGAGGTCCTTCAAAGCTTTTTGCTCCAATTTCTTCTTTTACCGGTTTTCCTTGGCGTTACGTATTTATTGCCCTTTGAACCTTATCTGTTGAAAATGATCATGCTGTTTTTGGAGGTTATTTATGCAGGCCTTTCCCTGATGAAATCGATAAAGCAGGATTCCATGCCCACAAAATTTATGCCGCCTTTTGTTCCGCTTGTCATTAATTTTTCCCTTGCCATTATTGCGGTGTATTCGACAAAAATGCGTTTTACCTTTTTTATGCACGTTTCCGCCATCTTGTCCATTTTGTGTGCCTTGCTATTATATTACGTGGACCGCTATTTTGTTTTTACCGTTTCAAATGAGGGAACGGCCTCCAACATGCCAAAGAGAAAGATCTTTCGCTCGGGCATAAAGGCATCTCTTCTCTATCTGGGAAGTATATCTGCCGTTTTGTTTGTGATCGCGTCCTTCTCCATTTCCGACGAATTCTTTCGAACCGTCATGCACGTGATAAACGGATGGATCAAGACCTTTTTTTCGTTCCTCTCAAGTTTATTTCCCGAGAAGGAACGTGACACCCACGTTATCGATGGCGGAGAATTGGAGCCCTTTACCCGGCCGGAATTTGGCGAGACGCATACTTCGATTTTCTGGCGCATTTTGGAAGTCATAGTGTTTGTCGTCGTGATCGCCATCATTGTAGCATTTTTTGCAAACCTGATCATTAAGATCCTAAAGCTGCTGTTTTCCGTGCGAAGGAAAAAAATTCTGATCGAAGCGGAAGAGGAGACGGAGATCCTTGATCAGAGAGAGCGCCTTTCACAGACGCTTGCGCCCCTTCAGGAAGAAGAGGATGATCCCCGCCTGTCGCCAAATTGGCGGATCCGGCGTTTTTACCGACGGCGCGCACTTTCTTCCGGAAAGGAGCCAAGCCTTTTATACCGCATCACTGCCCGCGAATTTGCTCAGCAGGAGGGCAGTACGGATCTTGCTTCCCTGTACGAAAAAGCCAGGTATTCCCTGATGCCTTGTACGAAGGAAGACGTAAAACTTATGCAGCTTGCCTGCAGGAGGAAAAAAAGTGAATCATGAGAAATTAGCCCTGTCAGAAGATATTTTAATGCAGATTGAAAAACCCGCCAGATATATTGGCAAGGAGTATAACAGCGTGGTAAAAGACCTGAAGGACGTCGACGTCCGGTTTGCCATGTGTTTCCCTGACGTATACGAGATCGGCATGTCACACCTTGGGATCCAGATTCTTTATGACATGTTTAACGGCATGGATGGTGTTTGGTGCGAAAGAGTTTATTCACCCTGGCTGGATCTTGATGCCATTATGCGAAGAGACCACATTCCTTTGTTTGCACTGGAATCTCAGGATCCCGTCAAGGATTTTGATTTTCTTGGGATTACCATACAGTATGAAATGTGCTATACAAATATTTTGCAGGTACTTGACCTGGCACAGATTCCCTTGCTCTCTAAGGATCGCACGGACAGTGACGTAATTGTCATTGGCGGCGGCCCCTGCACCTACAATCCGGAGCCCATCGCTGATTTCTTTGACGTTTTTTATATTGGCGAGGGTGAAACCCGTTATCAGGAGCTCATAGACCTTTATCGCAAGCATAAAAAGGCCGGCTTTCACAGGGATGCCTTCCTTCGGGAGGTTTCTCACGTTCCCGGAATGTACGTGCCTTCCCTTTATGAGGTAACCTACAAAGAGGACGGAACCATTCAGTCCTTCCTTCCACGTTTCGCGGACGTTCCCGCGAAGATCCTAAAGGAAGTGGAGATGGATCTTTCCAATACCTATTATCCCATGAAGCCTTTGGTGCCTTACGTAAAGATCACGCAGGACAGAGTTGTTTTGGAGATTCAGCGCGGTTGCATTCGCGGTTGCCGTTTTTGTCAGGCCGGTCAGCTTTATCGTCCGGTGAGGGAACGCGACGTGGAAAAGCTCAAGGAATACGCCATGACCATGTTAAAAAATACGGGCCATGAGGAGATCACGCTGAGTTCCTTAAGCTCCAGCGATTATTCCAAGCTGCCGGAACTCATTGATTACCTGATCGAAGAGTGTGCCAAGCAGCACGTAAACATTTCCCTGCCAAGCCTTCGGATCGACGCCTTCTCCCTGGACGTCATGAGCAAGGTCCAGGACGTAAAAAAATCCAGCCTCACCTTTGCACCGGAGGCCGGAAGCCAGCGACTTAGAAACGTGATCAACAAGGGCCTGACGGAAGAAGTGATCCTTCACGGCGCGCATCTAGCCTTTGAGGGCGGATGGACCAGAGTCAAGCTGTATTTTATGCTGGGTCAGCCTACGGAGACGGAGGAAGACATTCGCGGCATAGCAGAGCTTTGTAATAAGATAGCCGCGGAATTCTTTGACACGGTGCCGAAGGAGAAGCGAGTTAACGGCAGGGTACAGATCGTTGCCAGCACCTCCTTCTTTGTTCCCAAGCCCTTCACGCCATTTCAGTGGGCTCCACAGTGCACTAAGGAACAGTTTGTGGAAAAGGCATATTTTACGAGAAAGTGTATTTCCGAGCAGCTGAATCAGAAGAGCATAAAGTATAATTGGCACGAAGCAGATGCCAGCGTCATGGAAGGCGTTTTGGCCAGAGGCGACAGGCGCCTTTGTGAAGTCATCCGCAAAGTTTATGAGAAAGGCTGTTTTTATGATGCCTGGAGCGAATATTATAAGCATCAGACCTGGCTCGACACCATGGCGGAATGTGGCCTGACCCCTGAGTTCTATACGTCACGTCAGCGCTCCTTGGATGAAATTTTCCCTTGGGACTTTATTGATGCGGGCGTAACGAAGGAATTCTTAAAGAGGGAATGGTGCAAGGCCCAGGCTGAGACCATCTCGGAAAACTGTAAATTAAAATGTCAGGGCTGTGGCGCCGCTAGATTTGGCGGCGGAATCTGTTTTGAAGCGAGGAACGTGGAAAATGAGTGAACATGCAAAATTACGGATCAAATTTCATAAAACCGGGGCCCTTCGCTTCATCGGTCATCTTGACGTCATGCGTTTTTTTCAAAAATGTCTGCGCCGCGCCGAAATTCCCGTTTGCTACACGGGAGGCTTTAGCCCTCACCAGATCCTGACCTTTGCCGCCCCCTTGAGCGTTGGTTTGGAGAGTCTTGGGGAATACATGGACGTAGAGGTTTCATCCTATACTACGTCCGAAGATATTTTGCGCCGCCTGAATAAAGCCAGCGTTCCCGAAATTGAAATAGTCAGCGTAAAGCTCTTACCGGAAAATGCCGGAAATGCCATGGCCAGCGTAGCTGCCGCCAGTTATGAGGTAAGTTTCCGGGAGGGCCGGGTTCCTGCTTTTTTCATGGAAAGCGATGAAATGATCAAAATGGAACTGGAAGCTTTTCTAGGCAGACCGACGATACCCTATGTTAAATCCGGCAAAAAAGGAACCCGCGAGGTGGATCTGAAACCAGGTATTTTCTCTTTGGAATGGTTTCCCGGGCAAAAGTGTTTTCACATGCTTCTTGACGCCTCCAGCGGCGATAACGTAAAGCCATCCCAGGTGTTAGATGCTTTTCTCAGTGCACGTGGAGAGTGCTTGCCTGAAAACTCCCTTAAGATCCTTCGCTTAGACACCTTGACCCGAGCCCCTCACGGGGATGGAGAGATCGGGGAACTAATCTCCATGGACAGCGTTGGTGAAATCTTTTAGAAAGAATAATACAAAGGATCACATTCTAATTATGAGTAATGGAAAACTGCTTTTTACAAGAGTCAATCAAAAACGCTGCGCCGTTTTGGTGCAAGACGGAAAACTGACGGCCGCTTCCTTTCAGGGTGAAAAAGAAAAGATTACCGGCGGCATTTACGTGGCACGGGTTCGCGACGTTGTAAAAGACTTAAATGCCTGTTTTGCGGAAATTGAAAAAGACGTGGTGTGTTTTCTTCCCGGACTGCAGAGTCAAACGCCTTTTTTTCTCTCCGGAGAAAACGGAGAAAAGAATGGCAAGCAGCGTCAGATCAAACAGGGAGACCTGATCCTCGTACAAGGTCTGCGGGAAGCACAAAAGACCAAGCAGCCGGCCGTCACAACGAAGATCTCCATATCCAACCGTTTTTTTGTACTGGCACTGGGCTCCAATAAAACGAATTTTTCCACAAAGCTTCCGGCACAGCGCAAGCAGGAATTACGGACGGAGGTCTGCGTTGGACCCATGTTCGATGAAAACGGAAATCTAAGGCCCTGGACGGAGCTAAGAGCCGGACGAAGTGAAAATCTGGAAGCAATCCCGGCTGCCGGTCTGATCCTGCGGACGGAATGCGGAGAAGTTCCCTCCCACGTACTTCGGGGCGCCTTAGAAGGTTTGGTGGAAGAAATGTTTCAGCTTCTCAATTCCGCCTTTTATCGAAGTGCACTGACTTGTTTGAAAACGCCTCCCAGTCCCTGGCAGGATGCGATCAATCACTTTGTTCTCCCAACGGAATATGACGAGATCGTAACGGATGACACGGAGCTTTATGAAGAGATGGAGTCCTCTGAGATCATCCCCGAAGGAAAGACTGTCCGCTTTTATGACGATCAAGGCTACCCTTTGGAAAAGCTCTATAGTCTTGGATCAAAGCTGGAAGGGGCATTAAATCCGCGCGTTTGGCTTAAATCCGGCGCTTATCTCATCATTGAGCCTACGGAAGCCTTAACGGTCATCGACGTAAATTCGGGCAAATTTGAGGCTCACAAGGGGGATCAGTTTTTTTACCGTGCCATAAACATGGAAGCTGCCAAGGAAATTGCCTATCAGATCAGATTGCGGAATCTGTCCGGCATGATCCTCATAGACTTTATCAACATGACGGATCCCAAGGATCAGGAGGATCTCATAAAGGAGATGTCACGTTTATTGACAAAAGACAGGGTAAAAACCTGCGTCGTTGACTTCACAAGATTGGGACTGATGGAGATCACCCGCATGAAAACCGTTCCGCCTCTGTTGGAACAGGCCAGAAGATACCGATACCCCTTGCCAAAGGTCAGGATATAGGCAGGTAACTTATGAAACTGATAAAATTTCAAAAGGTTAAAGACGGGAAATATTTAAAAAACTACGAATTGACTTATCTGAACAATGCAGGTAAAGAAAAATGCTTTGAAATCGTAAGCCACGGGGAACTTCATTCTCCCGAAGAGCTTGGAAGAAGATCCAGCGGCGTATCCATTGTTGCCACCTGCGGAGAAAAGCTATTGCTGTTAAAAGAATTTCGCATGGGAGTCAATCGGGAAGTTTATAATTTTTGTGCCGGCATGATCAAGGACGGCGAAACCATTGAGGAGTGCATAGCAAGAGAACTGATGGAGGAGACGGGGCTAAAGATCAAAAAGATCAGGAAAATACTCCCGCCGGCCTTTCCGGCCGTTACCCTGTCCGACATTCTGAATCAGGTAGCCTTTGTGGAAGTCGAGGGAACGCCAAATTCGGAAGGTGCTTCCGCAAATGAGCAGATCACGGCTCAGTTTTATGACAGGCAGGCAGTTGCAGAGCTCCTAAAGGAAGGTGCAGCCTTCAGTTCCAGGGCACAGGTCATTTTTTACTTCTTTACGGAGGGAAAACTCCCCTGACGAAAATAAAAAAAGTTACAAAACGAAAGAAGATACAAAACATGAGATTCCTTATCCAAAGAGTGTCACAGGCCAGCGTTACCGTTGACCAAAAGGTAATAGGACAAATCGAAAAAGGGGTTTTGATCATGATCGGGATTTCTGACAATGACACGAAGGCCATTGCCGATAAAATGCTACAAAAGGCTCTTGGACTTCGCATCTTTGAGGATTCCTCCGGAAAAACCAATTTAAACCTGGATTCCGTTGGCGGGAAAGTCTTATTGATCTCGCAATTCACGCTATACGCAGACTGCAGGAAAGGAAACCGGCCATCCTTTACGGATGCAGGAAGACCCGATTTTGCCAATGAATTGTATGAATACGTGATCTCTAAAAGTCGGGAGATCCTGGGAGAGGACAGAGTGGAAACCGGGGCCTTTGGCGCTGACATGAAAGTTTCGCTTTTAAATGACGGTCCTTTTACGGTTTTCTTGGATTCAGAGGAAATCTGCCCTAACGTGTCATAATTCATCTTTTAGAGTTTCCTAAAGTGCTAAAAGAGTTATTTTCTTTTTATGTTAGGAATGCTATAATACAAGTATAAACGATACAACGCGTTGTTATTCAAAGGCACTGATGGCAGTACTAATTTTTTAATTTAAAGGAGGAAACGAAACATGCCACCCATCACCACAACAGCGATCATTATTGCGGTCGTAATCCTTGTTATTTTGATCATTACTGCAACAGGCTACGTAAAAGCATCGCCTGACACTGCAATGATCATCTCAGGTCTTCGCAAGAAGCCTAAGGTTCTCATCGGAAAAGCCGGCGTAAAGATTCCTTTCCTTGAGAGGAAGGATGAATTGAATCTCCAGCTGATCCCCATTGACGTTAAAACAAGCAATGCCGTTCCCACCGCTGATTACATCAATATAAACGTTGATGCAACCGTAAACGTAAAGATCAGCGATAATGCCGAAAAACTTTGTTTGGCTGCACAGAACTTCCTTAATAAGAAGCCAGATTACATTGCAAGGGTTGCAAGAGAGGTCCTGGAAGGTAACGTTCGTGAGATCGTTGGTAAGATGGCATTGGAGGAAATGGTTTCCGACCGTCAGAAATTCGCTACTCTCGTAAAAGAGAACGCAGAACCGGATCTGGCAGCCATGGGTCTTGACATCGTATCCTTTAACGTACAGAACTTCGTAGACGGCAACGGCGTAATTGAAAACCTTGGTGTTGACAATATTGTTAAGATTCAGAAGAATGCAGCCATTTCCCGTGCAGAAAGCGAAAAAGAAATCGCCAAGGCACAGGCCATGGCCCGCAAGGAAGCAAATGACGCACAGGTATCCTCCGATCTGGAGATCGCAAATGCAAAGGCCCGTGCAGAGAAGGAAAAGTCCATTGTACAGGCAAATGCAGAAAGAGAAGCCCAGGAAGCTAAGATCAATGCTGATACTTTGATCGCGCAGAAAGAAAATGAGTTGGCCATCACCAAGGCTGAATTACAGAAATCCGCTGATACCAAGAAGGCTATCGCAGATGCCGCTTACCAGATCCAGCAGGAGACGGAACGTAAGACTGTTGAGATCACCACTGCAGACGCAAACATCGCCCGTCAGGAAAAGGAAATCCTCTTGAAACAGAAAGAAGCCGAGGTAATGGAGCAGGCCCTGGATGCAGAAGTGAAGAAGAAGGCAGAAGCAGAGAGATTTGCACGCCAGCAACAGGCAGACGCACAGCTCTACGAAATCCAGAGAAATTCCGAGGCACAGCTCTTCGAACGTCAGAAGAGAGCAGAAGCAGAGAAGTTCGAAAAGGAAAAGGAAGCAGAAGCAAGGAAAGCTACCGCAGATGCTCAGAAATATACCATGGAGCAGGAAGCAGAAGGTATTCGTGCCAAAGGTCTTGCTGAAGCAGAAGCAATCCGTGCGAAATCCATTGCAGAGGCTGAAGGTATTGAAAAGAAAGCCATCGCAATGCAGAAAATGGGCGAGGCAGCCGTTCTCGACATGTACTTCAAGGCTTTACCTGACGTTGTAAAGAATGCTGCAATTCCTCTTGGCAACGTAGATAAGATCACCATGTACGGTGACGGCAATTCCGCTAAGCTTGTAAAGGACATCATGGGAACCGTTGTTCAGGTAACTGACGGCATGAAGGAATCCACCGGCGTAGATCTTAGCGCAGTTCTTTCCGGATTCCTTGGCGGCAAAGTAGCAACCGCGGGCGTAGCAAACGCAGTCGCAGAAAAGAAAGAGTCATAAAAAGTCTTAAGAAAGAACGATAAAATATTGTTCTTATAGACGTAAAACAGAGGGATGATCCGGAAGGATTATCCCTCTGTCTTTTTTGGGGGTTATGATAACCTGAATTATCCCTCTGTCTTTTTTGGGGGTTATTATGATAACCTGAAATAATGTTTTAGAATATTTAGCTTTACCATAAAAATTATACGCATACTTTTTGCGCTTTTTTGAATTAAAGCGGATCCGCATACATAGCGGAATTACGAATAATCTGAGCTGTATGTTTATCCGTCAACCATTATAAATCTTTCATCAATTTAAGACATCAAGGAAATACCGGAAAGGATCATCAGGAATAATGAATAATTTGTAGCATATTAAAGTAATTTATGACATTCAAAGAATAACATAGCAATAGATTAATCTGAAATAAAAATTGATTTAGGATATAGTTCTTTTATATTTATGCTGAATATTTAGGCATATAAAACATGAGGAATTAATATTGAGGAATTGATTTTGAAGAACTAATTTTGAGGAACTAATTTTGAGGAATAAATTTTGCAGAATTAATTTTGAGGAATAAATTTTGCAGAATTAATTTTGAGGAAATATATTTTGATATGAAATCACGATGATATGCGAAGGAATCAAGGTCCCAGCCATGGACCATGAAAGGCAATCAATCCATATTATGGTCCCAAAAGGATGTAATCTATTCGCAAAATTATGATTATGCGAATAGATTGCCATAGATAAAACCTAATCTCCCTCAGTGGAAATCTTTGAAAAAACAATCATTGGACCAAGTAAGTACCTTACAATTTGATCATTTGACGTCATTACGCCAATTTCTGGTTTCTTTCGATATGTTTTCCGCAGCTTTGGCGTACACGTTAGTAGACGTAATGGATTTATGATTCATGCGTCTTTGCAACGTCAAAAGATCATGACCGCCAGCTAAAGGATCCCTTTGATAAAAACCCATGGCAAAGCTGGATCTTAGCTTATGAGGCGTTATGCTGCCGGCTTTTTCAGGGATTGCAGCCTGTACGTATTTTGGCACGATATTTTGAATTTGGCGCACGGAAAGACGTTGGCCCTTATCGGTAATGATAAATGGGTCAGAATCACCATTAAGCAAAGGAAATAACGCCTTTTTTTCTTCCATGTAATCCTGAATGTATTCAGCAGCTTCATCTGAAAAATAAACCTTATTGATGCTGCCACCTTTTCGAGCCACAATTACGCTGCATTCCGCCAGATCAAAGTCTTTGTTGTCTATTCCCTGAAGCTCAGAAACACGCAGACCCGTATCCAGAAATAAAAAAATCATGGCTAAATCCCTTTTAACGTAACGCCCATGCCACTTTTTTTCACGGTCAGAAAGACCATTCCCGTAACGAATGGTTTGAATCAATCTCTCCTGCTCTTCGATTGTTAAATAAATAACAAAGTCTTTTTCAGGAATTTTAATTTTCTGAGCCCCCAATGCCGGATTATACTGCACCGCCTGCAAAGTATTGATCAAATAGGAATACATGGCGGAAATGCTGCTTTTCATGCGAGCAATGGTTTTTACTGCATGATCCTCTGAATAAATCTCGATGTATTTATCGAGATCCTCCGCTCTCACCGCCGCCATGTCCTCCGGCTTAATCTCCTTTACTGACATGTCACAAAAATGTGGATGCGTGTCTATTAAAAAATCAAAAAACTGTTTTAGATCCCTGGCATATCCCAGACGAGTATTCAGTACTCTCTCATTTTTTCTTCCTACAAAGAGATTATTGCAAAAATCCGGCAGGGAATCCAACAAGGAAAATAATACCATGGAACTGGATGTTTTTTCTTTCATGTCCTTCTCTTATTTCTACGCTTTCTTACTGCTTTATCATACTCTTAATTCCGTTCTTCTTCACGGAATACCATTTTCTTTCACTGCATTCCATTCTTCTTTCGCGGCGTTTTATGCTTCTTGCCGTTTTTCTGCAGTTTCACCGGTGGATTTGTCCTCTTGTTTCTTCGGTTTGACCTGATTTTTTTTCGTTTTACCGCCATTTACGGGAGCCGTAGTGGTTTTTGTCATGTAATCACCGGAAATCTGTTCAGTAGAATCCGTGATAAAGTTTTGCCCAAACTGATACACGGTCTTCACTTTCGAATTTTGTTTTCTTTCAGGAGTATAGGTATGCATGCCCTTTTCATCAATTGCACAGACGTAAGTATATAGATCTGAGTTTGTAGGCAGACTTTTCTTCTTTAATTTCACCTCGATTATGGATTTTATGGCAGCATAAATCACGGCAAACAAAGGAACACCTATAATCATGCCCAGAACGCCCCATAATCCTCCGAAGAACGTAATGGAGAAAATAACCCAAAATCCGGAAAGTCCGGTCGAATCCCCTAAAATATAAGGTCCCAAAATATTGCCGTCAAACTGTTGCAGAATTAAAATAAATATGGCAAAATAAACCACGTTTAACGGATGCATGGGATCCACAATAAATATCAGGAACGCGGACGGTATGGCGCCCAAATACGGTCCAAAGAAAGGGATTACGTTGGTAACGCCAATAATAACGCTGATCAAAGCAGCATAAGGCGTTTGCATAATGGTAATTCCAATAAAGCAAAGCAAGCCGATCACTATGGAATCCAAAACCTTGCCACCAATAAAACCGCCAAAAGTCTTATGCGTGAAACGAACGTTGTTAATGATAATGTTCGCGGAATTTAAGTCATTGGTTGCATAAATAATCTTTTTAAACTGCCCGGAGAATTTTTCCTTATTCACCATAACGTAAACGGAAATAATAATGCCAATGATCAAATTCCATGCAACCTTAATGATCCCAAGAACACTTAGCGAAACTACCTTCAATATGTCACTCATCTTTGGAAGTACGGTAACGTTGATCCAGTTATCAATTTCTTCCGAATACTTATTAACTAAGTTCATGGTATTGTCCCGAAGCGTGGGATTATCTTCCAGGATCTTATTCAGCCACTTGGTAAAGTTGTCAACGTAAACGTCATAATTATTTATAATGGCCGTAACGCTGGGGACTATCTGGGAAATGATCATTCGGAACAACGCATATAGCAAGGTAAAAAACAAGGTCAGAGTTATAATAATACAGAAAATCCGTACAAAGCCGTCTCTCTTCCTGCCCTTTTTGATTCTTATTTTTTCACATAACGGTATCATCAGCCGTATTTCAAAATAATCCATTACCGGAGCCAGCAGATACGCGATCACAAGCCCAAACATGATCGGCATAAGAATGTTAAATACCCGCTTAACGTTGGCTATCAATATGGAACCGTGAAACATTAAGTAATATACGCCTAATACGGCACTCAAAACAATAAAAGCCGTAATTCCCCAGCCTACGTATTTATTGCTTAAATTCCATTTTTTCATGACTCTTCACCCCTATGTCAATACTACTCCACCTTTATAATCATACATCCATTCCACGGAAATCACAAGCAGTAAAGACCAAAAACGCGAAAAAAACAGGCTGTATTTTCTGAAAGCTCTTGAGAAGTATTAACTTTTAGGATAAAATAAAATGTCAGTGATCACGTGGAGGTAAGTAAATGAAATTACAACAGCTTTTAAGTCACGTTCGTCGTGCGGTGGATGATTATAACATGATCCAGGATGGCGATAAGATTGCCATTGGCATTTCCGGCGGAAAGGACAGTCTTACACTCTTAGAAGCATTACACTCCCTGCGTTTCTTCTATCCTAAAAAATTTGAATTACGTGCCATAACCGTAGATCTAGGCTTTCAAAATCAAAATTTGGATAAAATAGCGGAAAAATGCAAAGAATATGACATAGAATATCGGATTGTCCCTACGGAGATCGCTAAAATCATTTTTGAAGAACGCAAGGAAACAAATCCCTGCTCTTTATGCGCTAAAATGCGAAAAGGTGCATTAAATACGGCTGCAAAGGAAATGGGTTGTAATAAAATTGCCTATGCCCATCATAAAGACGACATCGTTGAAACCATGATGCTGTCCCTGATCTATGAGGGAAGGTTTCATACATTCGCTCCCGTAACCTATCTGGACCGCATGGAATTGACCGTCATCCGTCCTTTAATGTATATGAATGAAGCTGACGTCATAGGCTTTGTCAATAAAAACGACCTGCCCGTATTAAAAAGCGCATGCCCTGCCGACGGCTACACTAAAAGACAATACGTGAAGGATCTTCTTAAAAAACTTAATCAAGAAAACCCCGGCGTCAAAAACCGCATGTTTACGGCCATCCAAGGAGCCAATCTGCAAGGTTGGTCCGTGACGGATCAATCGGAAAGCCACTCACCGGAATAATAAGGTACTATCAGCGTCATGCCTGCCTGAAGCTCATTTTCGTCATGAATGTGATTGATGCTTTTCACCTCGTTAATATAGGACGCACGCGTATAATGCTCCTGATCCATAAACCGATCCGCCATGGTCCACAAAGTATCACCATAGTTCAGGCGAACGCAGGTATAATACTTGAATGTTTGCTGATCATCGCCTTCCGCCTTCCCCTTTAAGGAAAAAGCGCCAAGGATAACCGCCAGAACGCAGAATACGGTACAGATCATAAAAATAATCCTTTTCTCCTGCACTCTTTTATTACGCAGTCTTTGATTTCGAAAGATCTGCTCTCTTTTCATTTCATATGATTCGTGTTCCCATGCGTAATTTATGGTTCTCATACTTATCACCTCGTTCGAAAATGCCAAACATTTGTTCTTATGTTTGCATTATATCGAACATACATTCTTTTGTCAATAGAAAAATCGAACATATTTTTGGGAATATATGTTTGCTTTTTAAAATTTTCTATGATATAATGATTGCAGGCATAAAGTCAAACGACAATGACTGGCATAAAAAACACGCAAGAAAAGCCACTTGCCGCACCAAAGCATGGCACGAATAAGTTTAACTACCCCATGGGAAGGAGAGAAATCATGGCTTACGGAAAAATAACAAAGAAACAGCAGGAAATCCTTGATTACATTAAAGATGAAATATTAAAAAGAGGTTACCCCCCCACCGTTCGTGAGATCTGCGAGACCGTGAACCTGAAATCCACTTCCTCCGTTCACTCCCATCTTGAAACCCTGGAAAAGAACGGCTACATTCGACGGGATCCCACAAAGCCTCGCGCCATAGAGATTTGTGACGACAGCTTCCAGATGGTACGCACGGAGATGGTAAGCATTCCCGTTGTTGGCAACGTGGCAGCTGGTCAACCTATTTTGGCCGAGGAAAACATTCAGGATTATTTCCCCGTTCCCGCCGACAGGGTTCCCAAGGGGGAATCCTTTATGTTAAACGTACGCGGTGATTCCATGATCAACGTCGGCATTTTTGACGGCGATCGCATTTTGGTGAATTCCTGCGATACCGCCCGCAATGGTGAAATCGTTGTCGCCCTGATTGACGATTCCGCCACCGTTAAAACGTTTTACAAAGAAAAAGATCATATCCGGCTTCAGCCTGAAAATGATTCCATGGATCCCATAATCGTTGATAATTGCCAGATCATGGGAAAAGTATTTGGCGTATTTCGCTTTTACAATTAACTTCCGACGTTACGCATAATCCTTCCTTCTTTTGGCCATACTGATAATGCTTAGCGAACATGCTTTGCAGCATTCAAATTGGCGCTGAAAGGAAGCGCGGAAACGAGGAGTTATGGATAATAAGTTTTTGGACGCTACGGCCCTTACGGTTGCCATAATTGGTGCACTGAACTGGGCGCTTATCGGTATCTTCCGCTTTGATCTGGTTGCCTTTATATTCGGTGACATGTCCTGGATCTCCAGGCTCGTTTACGTCATCGTCGGACTGTGCGGCATTTATCTGCTCAGTTTCTATATGAGACTTTCCAGAGATACGGCCAATCGATAAGAAAGGAAAAGGAGCCTCGACTCTAACGTCAGGCTCCTTTTTTACTTCATGAATCAAATAATCCCTTACTTCGTAAATTCTTGATTCCGAAATGTCTTATTCCAAAATTTCTTATTCCAAAATTTCTTATTCCAATATTTCTTATTCCAAAATTTCTTATTCCGAAATTTCTTATTCCGAAATTTCTTATTCCGATTTTTTTACTCCGTCAATTCTTTTGCTTCCATGATCTTACCGTCTCTCCAGATTCTTTCCAGATCAAACAAAAGCCTGTTCTCCTTATCGAATACGTGGACGATCACGTCGCCAAAATCCATCAGAATCCAGTTAGCAGTGTCGTACCCTTCAATCTGCTTACATTCAAAACCGGCTCTTCCCAAGGTCTCTTCCACGTTGTCACACATGGCGCGGATCTGATTGGGATTCGTACCGCCGGCGATCAGAAAGTAATCCGCGATCACGCTTACTTCACTGATATCAATTACCTTAACGTCTTCAGCCTTCTTATCCTCTAAAGCCTGAATCGCCAATTTTGCCATTTGTACGGAAGTCTGTTCCATGGTCTCCCATCCTTTCATTTTCTTATCTTTTCGTTATGAACCAAAACTCAAAGCTGATTTACGTAAAATTCATATGTTTTCCTGGTCATGGGATCTATTTCCCGCTCCCCGCTTCCAAGATATCTTAACGTGTCATCCAAAATTCTGATCATGGCCCGGTCAAGATCCTCAAATGCCAGCTTCCGGATTTCTTCAAGGCCGGGTGCCTCTTTCCTGCCGGGTTCAATATAATCTGCGACAAAAATGATTTTTTCCAAAACAGACATGTCTGGTCTTCCCGTCGTATGCCACGTAATGGCATTTAATATGTCATCATCCTCTATGCCATATTCCGTTTTTGCAAGAAATGCACCTACCTTTCCGTGTAAAAGATAGGGATTTCTCTTCTCGACATCCGAGACGTGAAGATGATTTTTTTCACATATCTTTAGCTGCTTCTCATCGCTCAAGCACTTAGCACTGTCATGAAGCAACCCCGCAACTTGCGCATTTAATAAAGGTACGTCATATTTCATGGCCAGGGCTGCCGCCGTATACTCCACGCCCAGCGTGTGCAGGAAACGTTTTCCCGTCAGTTCCTCTTCCATGGCCTTCGTCAGTCTTTTGATCAAATCATCCGTATTTTTTGCCATTTTTAAACCCCTTTCGCCCTACTTAGGGGCAAAGCACGTAATAATGTCAGGATTTCTCCTCCGGGCATTATATCTTACAAACCTTTTTCAGGCAATTAATCCCCTTCGAAATATCCCATCTTTACGATCTCATCAGCAACCTTTTTCGGCACAAGATCCTCTATGGACTCTCCGTTTTTGATCCTTTCGCGGATCATGGTAGAGGATATATCCATTTCCTGAAACTCCAAAATCCTTATGTTCGCACCAAAACGCTCTTTTAACTCCCTTGCCTTAACACGCATCTCCTGTCTGCTCTTTCCGTCACGTCTTGCAACCAGAAGATGACACATGGCAAAGATTTCTTCTGCATGATACCAATTTTCCATGCTAAACAGACAATCCGCACCGATGATAAAATAAAAATCGTGCTCAGGGAACTGTTCCTTTAAGGTTTTTAACGTATCCACCGTATAAGTATTTCCCGGGCGCCGGATCTCAACGTCGGAAACGGACATTTTCGGATGATCACTGATGCCCAGGGCCGTCAGCCGAAGGCGCTCTTCTCCCGTCAGCATCTTAATGCCGGACTTTAAGTAGGAAACGCCCGTGGGCACAAACCATACTTCATTCACCAGCTTTTTGTCCAGGCAATATTGCCCAAGAAGCAAGTGTCCATTGTGAAAAGGATGAAAGGATCCACCTAATATACCGATTCTCGCCATTTCCAGCTCTCCCTGAATTACTTGGGTAATTCAATCTTTGGATTGTCCTTAAAAGGTTTATAAAGCACAAATCTCTTACCGATCACCTGAACGACCTGTGAATGCGTTCTGTCCGCAACGTACTCTGCGATCATTCTGGGATCGTCAGCACAGTTTTTCAAAACTGCCACCTTGATCAGCTCATTATTGTTAAAGCTCTCTGCAATTGCCTCCGTGATCTCAGGCGTGAGACTGGATTTTCCCACCTGAAAAATAGGGTTCAGATTGCTGGCCAAACTTTTAAGATAGGCTCTTTGCTTACTTGTCATTTTTGCACCTCTTGCAGCTAAAAGCTGCCATTATTTGTAATAATCAAAGGATAGGTCATACAGCCTTACCGTATCTCCATCCTTGATGCCAAGCTTTTCCAGTTCCTCTAATATGCCGTTTTCCTTCAGGAACTTTTGGAAGAACTGGAAGCCCTTTTCGCTTTCCAGATTGGTATATCCCAACATCTTTTCAATGCGGGGACCTTCCACGACATATTCGTCTTCTTCCTCGTCATAAGTGACGGTATAAGGCTCCTGTTCAAGCTCCGCCAATCTCTCCGGGAAGTATTCCCTCTCGAACACGGTAGTGTCTTCCCCTATTTCGGAAAGCATGTGACTAACCTCATACAGCAGCTCGGAAAGTCCCTGTCCGCTTACGGCTGAAATGGGAAATACCTTAATGCCTTTAGGTTCAAATTCTTTCTTAATGGCAGCAAGCGCATCTTCCACGTCACCTTCATAAATGGCGTCGATCTTATTGGCTGCGATCACCTGTGGCCTGGACGCGATCTCGGGATTATAAGCCTCCAGCTCCTTATTGATGGCATAGATATCCGCAATGGGATCCCTGCCTTCCGTCCCCGCCGCGTCAACCACGTGAATGATAACCTTTGTACGCTCAATGTGGCGCAGGAATTCATGACCGAGACCAACTCCCTCGGAAGCACCTTCGATCAGTCCCGGAATGTCTGCAATGACAAAACCGCCCGTTCCTTCCAGATCGACAACGCCAAGATTTGGATTCAGAGTCGTAAAATGATAATTCGCGATCTTGGGCCTTGCATTGGTAACCCTGGATAACAATGTAGATTTTCCGACGTTTGGAAACCCAACCAATCCAACGTCAGCAATGACCTTCAGCTCCAGATTCAACTCCAATTCCTGTGCCGGTTGACCGGGCTGGGCATACTTCGGAGCCTGCATGGTCGGCGTTGCATAATGCTGATTGCCATTTCCGCCCTTGCCGCCTTTTAGCAAAACAACTCTGCGGTTATCGCCGGACATGTCAACGATCACCTGATCAGTTCCCGCTTCTTTGATCACGGTGCCCTGCGGAACTTTGATCACAATGTCTTCGCCGTCTTTTCCGCGGCAATTCTTTTTACCGCCCTCCTGACCGTCTCCGGCCTTATACTTGCGGACGTGCCGGAAATCAATGAGCGTATTCAGCCCCTCATCCACCTGAAAGATCACGTCACCGCCTCTGCCGCCGTCGCCGCCGTCAGGACCGCCGTCAGGCACGTATTTCTCCCTGCGGAAAGATACGTGACCGTTACCGCCCTTGCCGCTTCGAACTATAATTCTCGCTCTGTCAACAAACATGTTTTTCCCTCGCTATAAAAAATGGGCTCCAAACGTAAAGGTTTGAAGCCCGGAAAGTCTAATTACTGCTCTTCCTTGGGATAAACGGAAGCCTGCTTCTTGTCGCGGCCCTTTCTCTCAAAACGAAGAACGCCGTCTACCAAAGCATACAGAGTATCGTCGCCGCCGATCCCTACGTTAATGCCAGGATGGATCTTCGTTCCACGCTGCTTGTAGAGAATGTTGCCGGCCTTCACGAACTGTCCGTCAGCTCTCTTCGCGCCTAATCTCTTGGACTCGGAATCTCTGCCGTTCTTGGTAGAGCCCACGCCCTTTTTATGAGCGAATAATTGAAGGTTTATTCTCAACATGGTTTACACCTCCTCGAATTTTATTTGTAAAAACTTCTTCCCGTACTCTTTACTGAGGGACTCCAGGGAATATACCATGGCATCCATCAAAAATACGGATTTTTCCTGCAGGTCGCCTTGAAAATCACATTTAAGGAACCCCGTCTCTTCATCCGAAACGCTTTCAACGCTTTCACCGGCCAAAGCCTCCAACGCATTTACCGTACAAATGGTCAACGTCGAGATTGCCGCACAAAGCACGTCCTTTTCGTTCTTTCTGGCAAAGCCTGCATGTCCCATACAGGTAAATCCCTGATAGGAACCGTTCTTGGTTTTCCGGATAATGATCGTTGTCATATTACAGATTGATCTTGTCGATCTTTACCTGGGTAAAGTACTGTCTGTGACCGTTCTTCTTATGATAACCGGTTTTTCTCTTGTACTTGTATACAATAACCTTCCGGTATCTGCCCTGCTCAACAACGGTTGCGGTAACGCTAGCGTTAGCTACGTCGCTGCCAACCTTCAGGGTATCATCACTTACGGCAATTACCTGATCAAAAGTAACAGTATTACCAGCTTCTGCTTCGATTTTCTCAACCTTGATCACGTCGCCTTCAGAAACCTTGTACTGCTTTCCGCCAGTTGCAATGATTGCGTACATAAATAAGGCACCTCCTTACGCTAAAAACTCGCTAACTTTGGTGACGCTGACGCGCACTTATACCTAGTTATGCGGCATACTGTAGTATAATAGCATATGGGTGCCTTAAATGTCAATATTTTTAGTTATATTTTTTTATTTTCTTTTTTATTATCTTTCTATTCCGCAACCTTCCGCTTTTCAAAGTCTTCCACGTACTGCACGATCAGCTTCACGGTTCCTTCCACGCCAAGGATACTGCTGTTGATGCACAGATCGTAGCTGTCCGCGCGCCCCCACTTTTTTGAGGAATAATAGTTGTAATAGCTCTGACGCTGTTTATCCTTTTTGCTGATCATTTCCTGTGACTTATACTCGCTGAGCTGGTACTTCTCCATCACACGTTTCGTACGGGTTTCCTCATCCGCATAGATAAACAGATGAATGCAATTGTCATAATCCGCAAGGGCATAATCCGCGCAACGGCCAACGATAACGCAGGGGCCTTCATCCGCAATTTTCTTAATGGTGTCAAACTGAGCAAGAAATACCTTGTGACTGATGGGCATGTCGACAAAGGAGGAAGCATTATACCCAAAGGAATACGTATCCATCACAAGATTGTACAGGAAGGAATTTGTCGGACGTTCATCATGATTTTGGATCATCTCCTCACAAAAACCGCTTTCCTTTGCCGCCCTGGTCAATAATTCCTTGTCGTAACACTTAATGCCAAAGTACTCTGCGACCTTTTCTCCGATCTCTCTTCCGGCCGAGCCAAATTGTCTTCCAATGGTAATGACCGTATTCATGCACCGCACCGCCTTTCCGTCAAAACAACTAAGTTAATTTATGAGAATCTTTGCTATAATTATATAAAATTTCGCACAATTTCTCAAGTGCTTTTTCAGTTTTTATTGGCGAAATTTCCTAAGAATCTCTTCAAAATACTGCGGCAAAGGTGAATGAACTTCCACGTACTCCTTTGTTACGGGATGTACAAATCCCAGAACGCCCGCGTGAAGGATCTGTCCCATGCCGTGCCAGTCGGTTTTCCCATAGACAAGATCACC
>ONSO01000003.1:0-4515 GCA_900320485.1 uncultured Lachnospiraceae bacterium
TGACGGGTGCATGCGCGCTGACGGCAGGTTTTTTATCGGGAAATGGGGAAATATGCCCCTGGAACGTCATAATATCTACGCTTCCGGCAAGCTTGTCCCTGGCGGAGATTACCATGATGACGGCTGCCCTGACCGTGATCTTCCGGTCTGGTCCCATAGCCTTGGCAGGGATTATTTCAATGCTGATGGGAGTTGGTCATTTATTCTTGCAATTTGGGGACTTTGCGCGCTGTCTGCCGGGCATCGCGGCGATGAACGCATTTTACCTGAAGGAAATCCCCGGTTTTTTATCCAGACCCTTGGGATTGGCCGTTCAGGGAATTTGGTGCGCCGTAGCCATGGCGGTGGCCGGCATTTTGTTTTGCAGGCGTAGCGTAAGGTGAGCAGTTATAAGGATCGTCAGGGAATGGAGGACGAGATGACCTACAGAATTTTAGCAATTGATGACGATGCCGGAATTCTCCGGCTTATAAAAAATGCATTGACGCTGGAGGGTTTTGAAGTAACGGTGATCAGTTCCCTTGAGAGCATTGACCTGTGCCTTTTTCGCGGGTATGACCTGATCCTTCTTGACGTAATGATGCCGGTAAACGGAATTGACGTCTGCAGGGCCATACGAGATGAGATTAAAGTGCCGATCCTTTTTCTTACGGCGAAGGATCTGGAGGAGGACGTCATGCTTGGCATCGGCGCCGGCGCAGATGATTATATAAAAAAGCCCTTTAGCATTAAAGAGTTGGCAGCCCGCGTAAAGATGCATCTGCGCCGGGAAGAGCGTGCGAAAGGCTTGACGGATGATGGGATATCGATAGGGAATCTGGTAATCCGCGAGAAGCAACAGATGCTCATCATCCGGGGGGAGGAAATCCGGCTGACAAAAAGAGAATTCAGCATCCTTTCACTGCTCGCGGAAAATCCCGGCCGGACTTACAGTCAGGAAGAGATTTACGAGCGTGTCTACCCACTGAGCAGTGATACACAGTTTCGCAGTATTTCCGAGTACGTATACCAGATCAGAAATAAGTGTAAGCCCTATGACGTAAATCCCATCGAAACCACGTGGGGAGGAGGATACCGATGGAGAAAAGAAGAACCTTCCGGCAATTAGTGGTTCACGTTTGCTTCACCATATTTTGGCAGTTTATTTTATGTATTTTGATTCTGTATCTTATGCCCCTTTTAGGGATAGCCTTTCACGTTTCCTCTGCGGGAGGCAAGGTTTTCCTCAATGTTTTCTCCTGGATCTATCTCGGCGCGGCCCTGCTTATTCTTATCCACGTTCACGTGGGCCGTCTTCTTCATCAGGTGAAGCGTGAGATGGATCTTACCAATGAGAGAAGTGCATGGATGCCGGGCGACGAAAAAGTTGACGAGGCCGGCATGGAGTCTGCAGACCGAAGTGACGTAATTCCGGGGGATTTTGATCTGAAGGAATTGCGATTGGAGGAATTTTATCAGACGGCGGTACACGTTGACCGGATGAAACTAAGGATCCGGGAAATGTTGGAGAAAGAAAAAAGGCAAAAGGAGGAGCTGGTGCTCCAGATCTCTGCCGCTGCACATGACGTAAAGACGCCGCTGACCGTTATCAAAGGAAATGCGGAGCTTTTGCTGGCACAAGCGGATCCTGCTGAGGGGAATCCGGAGGAGCATTCTTTCACGGCCTCCGGAATATGGCGGCAATGTGCGCAGGACATATATGAGGCAAGCGGGCAAATGGAAGGCTACGTAAATCATTTGATCAGCTATGCCAAGACATATTATGAGGATAAACAGGGTTTGCGGGAGGTTCATCTGAGCGGTTTTTTCGGCGAGCTTGTCAAACAGGCGGAGCTGATCATTCAGGACCGGGCAGTTTTCACGGCAGGGTACGGGAAAAGGAATTCTGATGGTGCGCCTAAGGATAAGATGGATTCTGACATAGTGATCCGGCTGCATCCGGATTATGTGTCCCGTGCCGTCAGTGACATGGTCAGTAATGCGCTTGCTTATTCCACAGGGGAGGAAAAAAGGATCTCACTTTCCATGGAGCTAAAGGATGAAATGCTGTTCATACGCCTTTGGAACGGCGGGGCAAGTGTTTCAGAGGAAGTACGGGAGCATTTTGGAACCTTGTTTTACAGGGCGGACGCCGCCAGAAGCGCACAGGGAGAACACTATGGAATCGGGCTTGCCTTCATCAACCGCGTAGCCCGGATGCATGGCGGGGAAGCCTGGATCAAAAACGTGGACGAGGGCGTGGAAACCGGAATGAACTTGCCGCTGTAACGTGCCACCGGGGACGGTTCTCGTTGGCACAAATATGCCACCGGGGACGGTTCTCGTTGGCACAAAAAAATGATTGACAAATCACGGGTGACGTAATAATATGATTATAGACCGACAACCTGTCGGTTACGGAGAAGCGGTCATGAGAATCGTAAAAGAAGCACAGGAAAGAAAAAACGAAATATTGGATGCGGCAGCGGAGCTGTTTGCCACAAAGGGATATGACGGAACCAGTACCAACGACATTCTTGAAAAGATCGGCATTGCCCGGGGAACGCTCTATTATCACTTTAAGTCCAAGGAGGACATTTTGGATGGGATGATCGAGCGGATCAACGGATCGCTGGCAGCAAAAGCCAGGGAGCTTGCGGGAGACAAGAGCGTCCCCGTGGTGGAGCGGATCCTGTTGGTGATCAAAAACCTGAACGTGGAGTCCGACATTGGCGAAGAGGTGATGAAGCAGGTCCACAAACCTCAGAATGCCTTGATGCACCAGAAGATGCAACAAAGCCTGATGGATGAGATTGCGCCAATCCTGGCAAAGCTTGTGGAAGAAGGGGTATCCCAGGAGATTTTCCATACGCAGTGCCCTTTGGAGGCGACGGAGATGATCCTGCTTTACTCCGAGGTAGTGTTTGATGATCAGTTTCAGCAGTCCGGGGACCAGCAAGCAAAGCGGATCCGGGCATTTCTTTACAATGCGGAAAGGCTTTTGGGAGCGGAGAGCGGGAGTCTGGCGGTACCGATGATGGAATTGTTTCAGGAAAGAAAATGTTAAGTTAGCTTAAGAAAAGGGAACAAACGGGTTCCTTTTTCTTTCAAACAATAACCGACAGACAATCGGTCGAATATAATAACAAAAAAAGAAAAATGAAAACGGAGGAAGAAAACATGAAAACAAATCAAGAAAAAACATACAGATATCGCCCGGTGCTATTTTTTGCCATGGCCTATTTATTCACCTGGATCTTTTGGATCCCCGCGATTTTTCTGCCAGAGACCGTGGCCTCCATATTAATGGTCATTGGCCTGCTGGCGCCTGCCGTGGTCTCCACGGTCTTTGTACT
Source organism: uncultured Lachnospiraceae bacterium (assembly GCA_900320485.1). Taxonomy (GTDB): domain Bacteria; phylum Bacillota; class Clostridia; order Lachnospirales; family Lachnospiraceae; genus Acetatifactor. The sequence continues at coordinate 3,336 of ONSO01000003.1, forward strand.
GTGCTCCGGTTCAAAAGCGCTGAAGCAGGACCTGAAAAAGAAATTGATCGGATTTTATAAAGTAAAATGGATGAATCTTATTTGGGCCATTCTCTTATTTGCCCTGATCATTGTCTGCTCGATCCTGTTGTCCTTAGCCTTTGGCCAGTCACTGGATCAGTTTGCCTTCACGGAGGACTTTTCCTTTACCGGCGTCGGCATCGGCAGCGCACTGATCACCATTTTGATCGCGTCAATCATTGAGGAAGTGGGCTGGAAGGGGTACTGCGAAGACTCCATCGGCAACTATATGAACTGGTTCTGGGAATCCATGGTTTTCGGCGCCCTCTGGTCATGCTGGCACCTTCCCCTGATCTTCATCAAGGGAACCTATCAGGCGGGACTCATGGTTAATCCCCTTTTCGTATTTAACTTTTTTCTCAGCGGCATTCCCCTGGGATTCATCATTACCTGGGTGTATCTTGCGAGTGACCGCTCCATCCTTGCCTGCATGATCTTCCATCTCTTTGTGAATTTCATGCAGGAGAAAATTGCCATGACGCCGGAGACAAAGTGCGTGGAGACAATCGTTGTCATTATCGTAACGGTGATCCTTGTTTTGATCAAGAAGGAGATGTTCTTTGAAACGCGCCACGTGGGAAGGCTTCTGGAGGAAATATCGGGAGAAGGAGAGAAGTCATGAAAAAGACAAAGTCCAATTTCCCAAAATTTATGCTGCTTTGGACGGGGGGGCTGCTGTCCCAGATAGGCGGCGGCCTTACCAGCTTTGGCCTTGGCGTTTACGTATTTAACGCTACGGGCAGTGCTGCACAAATGGCTTTGGTCACGCTTTTGGGATTTTTGCCAACCCTCCTTCTCTCCGTGCCGGCGGGAGTTCTTGCCGACATGCATGACAGAAGGACCCTCATGATGATCGGGGATGGCTTTTCTGCCCTGGGGCCTTTGTTCATATTGCTTTGCATGATGACGGGAGAGACAAAGCTTTGGCAGATCTGCATCGGCGTTTTTGTAAGCGCCGTGTTTTCGGCACTTCTTGAGCCCTCCTACCGGGCAACCATCACGGATCTTTTGACGAAAGAGGAATTCACCAAGGCAAACGGCTTGACCTCTCTTGCGGGAAGCGCCAGATATCTGGTATCGCCCATGCTTGCGGGGTTGCTTTTGTCCGTTTCCGACGTAA
>ONSO01000003.1:4522-48625 GCA_900320485.1 uncultured Lachnospiraceae bacterium
CTTTATCACTGTCATGGCGACGGCAGTGGTAAAGCGAGGCATGACGGAAAAGCGAGGCATGACGGAAAAGCGAGGCATGACGGAAAAGCGGGGCATGACGGAAAAGCAGGGGATGACGGAAAAGCAGGGGATGACGGAAAAGCAGGGGATCGAGGGAAATCAGGAAATCACGTCGACGAAATGCCTCGTCGGTACGGGTGGTTCAGACGGGAAAACAAATCCCGGGAAAGAATTTTCCGGAAATCTCAAAGAGGGCTGGAAGGCCATATACTCCAGAAAGGGCGTGTTTTGCCTTATTATGATCTCCTCCGTCATGACAATGTTTATGGGCGTGATCCAGATACTTTGCGAGCCCATGATCCTTTCCTTTGCGGATGCCGGGACGCTTGGAACCGCAGAGACAGTGTGCGCCCTTGGCATGCTGGTGACGGCGCTGATCACGGGAATCATGGGGATCAAACGAAATCATTCCCGGGTGCTGGGCATTTCCCTTTCGTTTGCGGGCATTTTTATGGTTCTTTTTTCGATGAAGGAAAATATTTATTTCATTTGCTCGGCAGGCTTTTTGTTTTTTGCCATGCTTCCCCTTGCCAATTCCTGCCTGGATAGGGCCTGGGGCTTCATCGGCTTTCTCTCCCAGCTTGGGTATATTCCGGCCTATGCGCTTGCCGGCGTCCTTGCGGATCAGTCGGCGAAGGCATTGGGAATCTCCGTGGGCAGGGGCTGCGCTTTAGTGATCGCCATATCCGGGGGACTTATGATCCTGACGGCCCTTGGGTCTCTTTTCTCCAAAAGCATTCGAGGGCTTGAAGGTGTTTAGGGGGAAGGAAATTCCCCGCGATCCTCTTTAAAGTTACCGGAATTTTACCATTAGCGACAAAGATAATACCATTAGCGACAAAAAATCGTCTACTTTTTATTTTCGTGTTATAACAAAACCAACGAAAGGGAACACGGAAACAGAAGGGAGATGATTTTTTTTGTTGGCCGTAAATTACGTAAAAGACGGAAAGATTTATGCCGTATTCTTCAAAAAGAGATTGGTTGGCGTTTATGATACTGATTGTGAGAAATGAAAGAAAGAGAGGAACGAATCAATGAAAAAGGCAGTAAAGAGTGTGGTAATCTGTTTGTTGTTTGTGGCTTTGTATTTTGGAATCCAGTTTGTGGTGAGCGGTGTTGTCAATGGTGTGATGGATTATCGGGAGGTCGTAAAAATGCAGGCGGAGGGCTTTGATATTAACACTGAGGCAAGCGCTGAGGAATATGCGCGGAGAGCGTCGCAGGTATTATCTTCCACCATGGGAATGGTTAATTTTATCGCTTCCCTTATTGCATCCGTGGTCTTTGTACTGATTGCGGTAAGCAGCCGGAAGAGAGCGGCCAAAAAGGAAGGAGTCAGTGAGGATCGGGCACAGCGCTGGAGTAAGGCAGGGGAAGAGCTGGGGCTGAAAAAGATTACCCTTCGCAAGACGCTGCTGGCAGTATTGGCAGGCATCGGAATGACCGCATTTATCAATGGCGTATTGTCCGTGATCCCCTTCCCGGAGTGGCTTATGCAGTCTTATTCCACGGCATCCGCACCAATTTCCGGCATGAATCTGATCGGACAGCTGATTGGTATTGTACTGGCACCGGCAGTGGCAGAAGAACTGCTCTTTAGAGGGATCGTGCTTGGAAAGCTGAAGAAGGTAATGCCTGCATGGGCCGCAGTACTTCTCAGTGCTCTTATCTTCGGACTGGTGCATGGAAATCTGCTCTGGATCTGCTATACCTTTGTCATGGGCGTGCTGGTTGCTCTGATCGACCTGAAATATGAATCCATCCTGCCCGGAATGATCATGCACTTTATCTTTAATCTGACCGGGGTACTGATTTCAGGTCTGATGCTGCCCTACGTTGTTTACTTTGGATTTATTCTGATCGGTCTCGGCTGCCTTGCATTTACTTTGACTGGCAAGGATCTGAAGGGAGAAGGCAGACTGGTTGCCATTTAAGAGGTTTTAAGGTATACTGTTTATTGTGTGTGATGGGCTAGATTTATTGCATTTATGAAATGATGAGAGAAGGAGTGTCTGCCTTATGAAATGTCCGTTTTGTGATCGAGAGATGAAAAAAGGGATCCTGTACGGAGACGGGAGAATGGGTGGAGTATTTTGGAATGAAGGTGACAGAAAGAAAAAATTTTTTGAAACAATGATCGGTATGGGAAAGATTACCGGAGCGACAACCACTCTCACGACTTTTACAATCGAAACTTATTTTTGTAAGAATTGTAAAAAAATGATATTTGATACGGATGTAGAAGAGTAGGAGCTTGGGCTTTGCCTGTGTCCCGGATGAAAAGTGGAACATGCCGTATGGTGCGCCGGAGGAAATTTTATGAGAATCGCAGTTTGTGATGACGAAGATAGATTCAGATCCGATATTCGGGGGCATATCGATAAGATGTTTGGGAGCCTTGACGTGATCGTGGACGGCTTTGCCGGTGGTAAGGAATTGCTGGCAAAGGTGCGCAGGATCGGAAAGGGCGAGGTGCTGTTGCAAGGAAACATTTCCGTGCCAGTCAGTCGCAGCGCCGCCGCGGGACTGAAAAATATGCTATACTCCTACTTGGAGGAAAATGCACTTAAAAAAAGGCTTGAATAGTTTGATTAATGAACGGATGGTGATCTTATGACATATGCAGAGCTTCTTCCTTCCCTGCTGTTTTCGTATTTTATGAGCGCACTTTCTTTATTGGCGGAAGTCTTTGTGACATTGAGTATTATCCTGATTCCTTTGTGCTTCACGGGCAGGGAGGGCAAACTGAAAAAATCAACCTTTATCATTCCCGGTATTTTTGCTGCTTACGGGGCGATCGTCAATATATTCATGTCCGTTCAGGCATTTTTTTATTGCAGGCAGCATGCTACGGAATTGGTGGAAGTAGGGGAGAATGGCAATAATGACTATATGATTCTGATCCAGATGGGAGTCGCGTTCCTTGCAGCTACCATGGTTTATTCCAGGCATAAGCTGCTACGTGGGTTTGAGAATATTCTTTATTATATTGTGATACAGCTTTATTTACAGTTTTTGATTACCTGTTCCATGGCATTTCTCTCGGATGACGTATTGGGAACTTACAGGGACACGGGAATCATATCGAATACGCTTCCGAAGGCTCATCTGATTTATTTGTTTAGTTATTTTCTGGTTTCGTTGGTCATGTTTCTGTGTTTATACTTTGGCTTTTACAGGCGAAAGAGTTTTTTCTACGTAAGCCTCAAATACAGGATTCTTTTTGTAATATGGGAAGTCGTTCTTCTTTACAGCCTTGCCAAACCCTTACAACGTGCCGGCGACAATGCCGGGCTGTTTGTTCAGATGAAGAACGTGATCGGTGTCATGTTGCCCGTCCTTGGGATCGCCTTCCCCTTCCTCATCATGATCATGGTGACAAGACACAATGCCCTGGAAAAGACTGTGATTCAGGAGGGCTATATCTCCGCGGAGCTGGAATATATTGATCAATATAAGAGAAGTCAGGAGGAAACCAGAGCCTTTCGGCATGACATTGTGAATAATATGTCCCTGCTCTCCGCCATGATGGGGGAGGGGAAATATGAGGAAGCGAAGCAGTATCTGAATGACCTTTTGGGGAACGTACGCGGGATGTCGCCAAAGTACGTGACGGGAGATGAGATGCTGGACTGCCTGGTGGGGATGAAGGCGGGACGCATGGAGGAGGCAGGCATTGCCTTTTCCATCGACGGAGTGGCAGACGGAGGCCTCTCCATGAAACTCACGGACATTTGCAGCATTTTTGCCAATGCGCTGGATAATGCCATAGAAGCCTGCGAAAACATGCCGGAGGGGAGGGAAAGAACCATCCGGTTAGAAATCAAAAAGACCGGACAGTTCTTTGCCATCAAGCTGATCAATACTTACGAGGAGAGCAGGGAGGGCTTCGCCCTTGGGAAACTCTTTGATGGAAAGGAAAGACGCACCTCCAAGAAGGACAAAAACCTTCATGGATATGGAACGCAGAACATCATGGCTACGGTGGAGAAGAATAACGGGATCCTAAAGAGCGAGGCGAAAGAAGGTCTTTTTATCCTCTCCGTCATGATTCCGAGGGCGTGAGACGGGAATGCAACTTAGACAGACCTGCGCGCAACTTAGCACGTGTTTTATTGTGTTGTGATGATTTTAGTGATATCGTGTGTTCATCGAAAGAAAACATGCGAAAGGAACACTAAAAAATGAAAAACGCAACAAACAGATTTATGGAAGGACTTCGGTTTTTGGGCTACGGCCTTGAGGTATTTGGCGTCATAGGTTTCGAGCTTCTTTGGGGCTTTGGTTTCGAGCCGCTTATCTATCAGCGAGGCGTAAAAGAGTTCAATACCTGGCAGATGATCCTTCACTGGGTGGTAACGTGCGCCGCATGGGGGCTTGGAGCATTTCTGGTAGTAAAGGAGTGCAAGAAAAAATCCGGCCTCAATCTTATGGAAAACATAAGGAAGACTTCTTTTTTTAATAAAGAGAACAAGATCAAAGCATGGCAGTGGGCTATGATCGTGGTTGGAACGATTCTCTGCCTTGTTTCCACCTGGATAGACTGGAACGGAAGCAAGGTGCTGGCTGAGTTTCACAGCCGCGGACCGCTGCTTTTCGTATTTCAGTATATTTATTATCTGTTTGAAGTGATGCTGGTTTTGCTGATCATCATCTTTGGACAGATGGCATTTGAAAAATGGTTTAACAATAATAAAATTCCTTTTGGGGGAATTCTTGTTGCACTTACGTGGGGGCTTGGACATTGGCTTTCCAAGGGATCTCTTGCAGCCGGTTTATATACGGCGGTTGGCGGATTTGTTTTTGGCAGCGCGTATCTGCTGGCGAACAGAAACGTGAAACTGTCTTATGCTTTGCTGTGCATCATGTTTATTTTATAGGAGCAATACGTGAAACTGATCAGAACAAAAGAAGAAAATCTGAAAGAAAACTATCTGGAGCTGCATTATGACAAGATGGATGACGAGACCAGTGCCGTTCTGGACAGATTAAGGGATACGCTTCGTTACGTGGAGGGCACGTCTGGCGATAAGAAGGTTACCATAGCCCTCACGGATATTTATTACGTGGAGACGGTGGATCGGAAAACTTTTGCCTATGCAAAGGATGCGTGCATTGAGATCAAAGAAGCTCTCAGGGACGTCCTTGAGGAGTATTCCGGCGCAGGCTTTGCAAGGATCAGCAAGTCCGCGGTAGTCAATATTTACAAGATCAAAAAACTGCAGGGCGACGTCAACATGAGAGTGATCATTTACTTAAAGAATGATGAGAAACTCATTATGAACAGGAGCTACAAAAACGAATTCTATGAAAGGCTCAATAAACTGCAAGGGAGAAAAACAAAATGAAATTGATCAATAAGAAGAATTTTGTGTCGATCGTATGTATTTTCTTTACGTTGATCACCTGCGGAAAGCTCCTGTCAGAGAGATTGGCGGGCTTTACCGATCGATATTATAGTGACAATATCTTTACCATCTTAGGGTTTTCCGTCCTGATCACTTTGGTTTTGTCGGTGCATTACTACTTGCAGAAATTTCCGTTCCTGATCGTGCTCCTGGTTCAGTATGCCGTAACGGTGGGGATTGTTTTTCTTGCCATATGGATTCACGGCCAATTTTCCGTCCATGCGCCTACGGCATATTGGGACATGTTTTATTCGATCACCATTCCGTTTTTGGGCGGCGCGATCGTATATTACGTCTGCTTCTTTTATCAGATCAGGAAAGCGAATGCGATTCTTCGGAATTTGCAGGAGGAATCAGATTAAGGGGCTGTATCATTTTCCCCCTTGCTTTTTCGGGGAGCCGTGCTATAATACTTTTAAATAGCTTTGACGGAGACCGAGTTCGTTAGAACCGCGATGCAGAGAGATGCCGGAAGGTGAAAGGGCATCACGCGGATACGAAGGAGACCGCTCCCGAGCTTCCTGTGAGAAAGACCGGATTTTGAGCCATAAGGAATACCGGACGTAAGGCATCGCGTAACAAGGAATGCCGGGCGTGAGGTTCCGTGCATTGAAGGGTGCGGGCATAAGATATGGTCACAAGCAGGACGAATCCTCCATCGTTACCGGAGATCAGAGTGAAAAATCAAGGTGGTACCGTGCTTATTCGAGCACCCTTGGAAACAGGGGGCTCTTGTTTTTTTAAACAATTCCCCCGAAACTCAGAAAGGAGAATACCCATGAAAATCATTTACAAAGACGGCACCGTCGGCGAGTGTCCCGAAGAGGAGGTAACTCACGTACTTCGTCACTCTGCCGCACACATCATGGCTCAGGCCATTCAGAGACTCTACCCCGAGGCAGACTTTGCCTATGGTCCCGCAACTGAGAGGGGATTTTACTACGACGTAGACCTTGGAGACAAGAAGCTTACTGACGAGGATCTTGCTGCCATCGAGGCAGAGATGAAGAAGATCACGAAGGAGAACCTTCCCTTCAAGTCCTTCATCCTTGGCCGCGAGGAGGCCGTAAAGTTCATGCACGAGCGCGGAGCAAAGTATAAGGAGGAGCATATTGGCGATCTTCCTGAAGATGCCATCATCAGCTTCTATCAGCAGGGCGATTACGTGGACATGTGCATCGGACCCCACATTACCTACACGAAAGCGTTGAAGGCCTTCAAGATCACCGGACAAAGCGGTGCTTACTGGAAGGATAATGCAAAGAATAAGATGCTCACCCGTATCAACGGCGTGGCATTTGCAACCCAGGAAGAGCTTGCAGAGTATGAGAAGCAGCTGGAGGAGGCTAAGGCCAGAGACCACCGTAAGATCGGTAAGGAGATGGGCCTGTTCATGACGGATGACCTGATTGGAAAGGGTCTTCCCATGTTCCTTCCCAAGGGCTACATTGTATGGCAGGAGCTGGAAAACTATATTCGATCCAAGGAAGTAAAGCTTGGCTATCAGCACGTTCTGACCCCTTGCGTCGGCAGCGTTCAGCTGTATAAGACCAGCGGCCACTGGGATCATTATCGTAAGAACATGTTCCCTCCCATGGAGGTAGAGGGTGAGACCTTTGTGCTCCGTCCCATGAACTGCCCTCATCACATGATGATCTACGCAAACAAGCCTCACAGCTATCGTGAGCTTCCCATCCGCATCGGTGAGATCGCGCATGACTTCCGTTTTGAGGCCAGCGGTACCTTAAAGGGCATCGAGCGCGTAAGACATTTCTGCCAGAATGACGCACACCTTTTCGTAACCCCCGGCCAGATCGAGGAGGAGTTCAAGAAGGTGGTTGACCTGATCCTTGACGTTTACAAGGATTTCGGCATCACGGATTATCGCTGCGTGCTTTCCCTGCGTGATCCCGCGGATACCGAGAAGTATTATCCCGATGATGACATGTGGAATAATGCGGAGAACGCACTTCGTCAGGTGCTCAACGACATTGGCATTGAGTATACGGAGGAGATCGGCGAGGCAGCCTTCTATGGTCCTAAGCTGGACGTAAACGTAAAACCTGCAGTGGGCGGTGAGTATACCCTGTCCACCTGCCAGCTGGACTTCTGCCTGCCCATGAAGTTTGACCTGAAGTACATAGACAGCGATTCCACCGAGAAGACGCCCGTGGTACTTCACCGTGCGATCCTTGGCACGCTGGATCGTTTCATGGCTTATATCATTGAGCAGACCATGGGTAAGTTCCCGACCTGGCTTGCACCTCTTCAGGTAAAGGTTCTTCCCGTCAGCGAAAAGACCAACGACTATGCCGCAAAGGTCAACGAGGCGCTGGAGAATGCCGGCGTTCGTACCTTCCTGGATGACAGAAGCGAGAAGATCGGTTACAAGATCCGCGAAGGTCAGCAGGTAGACCGCGTGCCTTACATGCTGATCATCGGCCAGAAGGAGGCCGAGGAAGGCACCGTCAGCGTTCGTAAGCGCGACTGCACCGAGAACGAGGTCATGAGCCTGGAAGCCTTTATCGCAAAGGTGACCGAGGAGATCCGCACCAAAGCAAGATAACGTGCCACGGGGGACAACGTGCCACGGGGGACGGTTCTTGTTGGCACGTTTCTGCCACGGGGGACGGTTCTCATTGGCATGTTTCTGCCACGGAGGACGGTTCTCAATGGCACCTTGAAAATGTGCAAGAAGATTTATCTAAAAAGATTTTATTCCAGTGCCCTTTTGCGGGGCACTGGAAGGCTAGAAATTCAGTAGCATCTTTATTCTGTTGAAACATTGCATTCTGGCGTAATGTTTCAAGCTGGCAGCATATCATTGCCGAGAAGCTAATCAAGCTTCCATGCAACAAAATCCCCTAAATATTATCCAATAGTTGCCCCAAAGGAGTCCGAAAGAAGGAAAAGGGCAACAAAAGAAGAACTAACAGAAAGAATAGTTGCCCCAAAGGAGTCCGAAGGAAGGAAAAGGGCAACAAAAGAAGAGCTAACAGAAAGAATAGTTGCCCTAAAGGAGTCCGAAGGAAGGAAAAGGGCAACAAAACAAGAAGGAAAAGGAGAAAAATAAAATGGCAAAAATAATATCACGCATTAGGCCTACGTATTTGTACGAGGAAGCAATTAGAAGGTATCAAGAATTGCTGAAAATCAAAGTAGAATTAGAGGTATCCCTAGAGAAAGCACCGCCGGGGAAAATTCACGTCATACGTTCAAAAAATCGTACGCAATTCTATTTAAGAATGAAGAAAACTGATCTAATGGGAGAATATATTTCAAAATCAGATGCATTAAGGCTAAGAACATATATTCAAAAAGCATATGATGAAAAAATCCTAAAGCATCTTGATCGAGAATTGTGTATTCTGGAATCATTTTTAAGAAAATCTAACTGTTTTCTCGAAGGCCCGGCACAAATCCAAACCAAAGACCAAGTCAAAGGTCCGGCACATATTTCAACAACTAATTTCATTAAAGGTGAGCCGTCAATTCGACTAAGCCATCCCGTCGAAGGAATCCAACAAATCTATTCAAGTTTTCCCGAAGAGGCAAGAAAATATATAATTCCCATAACGACGTCAGATGAAGAGTACGTGAAGCATTGGCTTGACATATCTTACGTCGGAAAAGAAATTCCTGAGTATCTGCCTTGCTATGAAACGAACAGGAAAGAAAAGGTAAGGTCGAAATCAGAACTCAACATTGCAAATGCATTGGCAGCAAAAGGAATACCTTATAAATATGAGTGCCCGTTGGTCCTAAAAAACGGAATTACGATCTATCCTGACTTTACGGTTCTCAACATAAGGGAGAGAGGGGAGATTTATTGGGAACACAGGGGAATGATGGATGATAAAGACTATGCCAGAAATTCCGTTTCAAGAATCAAAACATATGTGGCAAACGGATATTTTCTTGGGACTGACCTGATCATTACCGAGGAAACGTCGGCAAGTCCTTTAGGAACTAATGAAATTGATGCCATTATCAAAAAGTATTTGCAGGATCCTTGACGTGATGGGAGTCGACGGCACCGGATTTGTTGCAAAAAACGCATCTTACTTCATAAAAATGCATCTTACCAGGGGAACCCTTGTGGTTCCCTTTTCCTTTTTCTATAATCGCCTCAGTAGGACGCATTACGGAAAAGGAGAAAAAGCATGATAACGTTGTTGATCTTAATGGGACTGGAAATCGGATTTGGTGCGTGGACGATGGGCTGGCAGAAGGAAAAAGAGAAGTGGCTGAAAAACCGCCTGCTCATCAGTGGCATTCAGTGGGGGCTGATCCTGATGATGCTGGTGCTTCCCGTAGGAAATAAGGCGCTCCGTTTTACCGGAGCAGCCATTCTTTTGGGGCTTCGTTTTCTTATTGGTGGCATTAGGTACCTCATCAAAAGGAGAAAGGCATCGGGGGAGAGAGGAAAGCTTCGGACGATCCTGGGTACCGTTTCTGGTTGCGCCATTATATTTTTGGCCCTCCTCCCGGCCCTGATCTTTACCGGATATCAGGGACTAAAAACCACGGGACAATATGAGGTAAAGACAGTCAGTGCCATTCTGACGGATGAAAGCCGCCTGGAGACCTTTGAAAAGGATGGATCCCATAGGGAGGTTCCCATTTACGTATACTATCCGGAGATCCGCGGTGAAAGTACGGACGTGAAGTTCCCCTTGATCCTCTTTTCCCATGGGGCTTTCGGATATTATCAGAGCAACGCCTCCACCTATATGGAGCTTGCAAGTAACGGATACGTGGTGATCAGCATGGAGCACCCCTATCATTCCATCTTTACAAAGGATACGGAAGGCAAGACTATCATGGCGGACCGCGGGTTCCTGCAGGATGCCTTGCGGATTGGAAACGCAGAGGATGGAACCATTCCCGAGGAAGAGATTTTTGAGACTTCCCGCGGGTGGATGAAGCTGCGCACGGAGGACATGGGGTTTGTACTGGATGAGGTTACGGCCAAGGCTACAGACGTACAAAGCAGCGAAAATGGGCAAGGCAGCATGAGCGGGAAGGTCTGCAAAGGCATAAGCCATGGCAGCTCTCTGCTGGGAGAGGTGTGGCACGTGGAACGCCGGGAAGAGATGGAAAAGGCACTTGCCATGATCGACCTTACAAAGATCGGCGTCATGGGGCATTCCATGGGAGGCGCCACCAGTGTGACCATAGGCAGGACGAGGAACGACGTGGATGCAGTCATCGACATTGACGGGACCATGTTGGGGGAGCAGCTTTCCTTTGAAAATGGCGTTTATCGATATTATGATGAGGCGTATCCGGTGCCGCTTCTTGCATTTAATAATGAAAAGCATCAAAAAGACTATGCAAACTATGGAACCAATTACGTCAACGGTGCGGTGCTTGCAAATGCAAAGGATGGAAGGTATACTTACGTTAAGGGGAGCGGACACGTGAATTACACGGATCTGCCGCTGTTTTCCCCCTTCCTTTCCTCCCTGCTGGGGACGGGAAGCGTTGATGCCAGGGGATGCGTTGAGACCATGAACGGCGTGATTCTGCAGTTTTTCGATCATTACTTAAAGGGAGTTGGGGAGCTGCAGATCATGGATGCTTATGAGATCACGGCGAAATAAAAGAACCCGTAAGGTGCGGGCGGAGTGGATATGGAGATCAAGATTTTCAAGGTGGGAAAGGAAAAGCCTGAAGAAATGGAGATCCGCTGTCATGAGGTGACGGAGGAAGTGCGGGAGATTGTGGCCTTTGTCAAGACCAGGCAGGGGAGACTTACGGGTCTGCAGGAGGGACGCCAGTTTGAGGTTCCCGTGACGGACGTCTGCTACGTGGAGGCCGTAGACAACAAGGTTTTTCTCTATACGCAAAAACAGGTCTACGAGACAAGGCAAAAACTCTATGAGCTGGAGGAGCTTTTGAGGGAGAAGTATTTCCTCAGGGTCTCGAAATCCATGCTCCTGAATCTGATGAAGGTGCAGTCCGTGAAGCCGGCAATGAACGGAAGAATGCTGGCGGTTCTAAGGGGCGGCGAAGAGATCATGATCACAAGGAAGTACGTATCAGAGCTTAAAAGGGCGTTAAAGGAAGGGTGATGGCATGAAGGATAGGGAATTTTGGACGGATTTCATCAAAACGTATTTTATGGTTGCAACGCTGATCACGGGAGTTATGGGCCTGATCGGTTCCATTCTCATGCCGGAGATGACCTTTGGCTATCAGGCCTTTTGGTCACCGCTCTTCTATGCGGCCGTGGGGACACTTCCTAATCTGGTACTGTATTCCAAAAGAGAGCTTACGGTAAAAGAACTCTTATTTCGTAAGCTCTTGCAGCTTCTCCTGATCGAGGCCGGCATCTTTTTTGTGGCTTTCTTTGGCGTAAGCGACGAGTGGAGACAGCCGCACCTGATGCTTGCCCTGGGAGGCAGCGTTTTCGTGGTTTATCTGCTGGCAACGCTGATCGCCTGGATCGAGAACCTGCTGTCGGCCAGGGCAATCAGCGAAGAGCTGTTACGGTTTCAGCAGAAATATTCGGAATAATGCGAGAACCGTCCCCGGTGGCACATTGTGTGCCAATGAGAACCGTCCCCAGTGGCACATTGACAGAGGATTTTAGAAGTGCTATTATACATAGTTAGATGAAGCTAACCATAGGACTGTTCTGATCAGTCTACTGAAATGGATGGAAAGGGTGCCAAACGAATCATGGAGAATCATAAAAGTGCGAAAACAAATGCGATCATGGCAGGAGCGGGGATCGCAGGGGCAGTTACGTATGCGGTGGCGGACCTGTTTTTATATGTTGGAAAGAACATGCTGTCAAGTGACAAGCTGTCGTTGTGGGACGTGCCGGAGTGGCGGCTCATGACTTCCATGTGGATCGGAGCCGTGGGGAGTCTCCTGTTACTTTTGGGTTTTCTCAGTCTCGGAAAAATGTATTACGACGTATTTCGGAAGAAGGGAAATCTTCTGATCCTGCCGGCATTATTATGCATCGGCGGGGTGCTGTACATGCATTTTACCCTTGGCGTATATGGGCCGCTAACCTACCGGTCGGCAGCAGCGGCGGGCGTGCCTGATCAGCAGATCCTTACCCTTGTGCAAAATGCGGATGCTTACTTAAACCCGCTGACGGGAGTCTTAATAGTGCTTGGATACTCCACGGAAATCGTACTTTGTTATGGGATTTTAAGCGGCCGATTTGGGCTGAAAAAGCGAACGGTTCTCTATATGTTTGGAGGATACTTCCTTCTGGCTTTGCTCATCGTGATCATTGCAAAGATCACCGGCGAGATGGGAATCGTTGGATCGCTGGAAAGCCTTTTGGAAACGACCTTTTTCATACCTGCGTACCTGTATTGGAAGAAAGGAGACAATCGTGTTACTCGTCATTGAAAGTATTGTTACGTGCTTTGTGCTACTCATTGTTTGCGTGGTAGGCATTGCAAACGGTCCGGCGGGGCTTGTTTGCTTTTATGAAAAAGAGGTGCAGGACAGAGTCGTGGAGCTTGGGCTTACCACGAAAGACCGGATCAAGAGAAATAAGGGCATTGCGTTTCTGGCGCTGATGGTGCCATTGCTGATCCTCGTTCCATGCATGGTCTATCAAGTGAACGGTGCGTCGGATTTTAAGTCTGCAGCGTTTCAGATGGCCGTGATCTACGTGGTTTCAGGCCTGTTCGACAGGATCTTTATTGACTGGTATTGGGTGACAAAAACAAAAGCATGGATTATTCCCGGAACGGAGGATCTTATGCCTTACGTTTATGGAAAAACGATGGTGATGAAGTGGTCATCCACGGTTATTGGGTTTCCTGTCATGGCAGTGATCATTGCATGGATCGTGTCGCTGTTTTCCTAATACCGAGAAAACTGAAAATGAAGTAAGAAAGACGCCTTGGGCATGCATTACGGCAGACCCAAGGCGTTTTCTGTTACGCAGCTCCGGAACAAAGTATCAGGACTTTGAACATGAATTTGCTTCAAGCATGAGCGAGTCTAATTATCTGTTTTATCAGCAGGCGTACCGGATGGGAATTACAACCCGGAAGATTACAAAGAAAGATTTACACATTCTGGATTCAGCGTATTGGAAGGCAATCTGTGAACCCTTCGTTCACAACTATTCCTGGGAGGAAATCGTATCTCTCACCGATCATGTCTGTGCGTTTATGAATTATTATCATCTGCTTGGGATCGGCGACGACCTGATCGCAAAGTATCAGGATTCGAAGGGCTTTGATCTGACAAGCGTTTTTAAGGAGGCATGACCATGATTTCTTACGTATTAAAATATGCCGGCGACCATAAAAAAAGACCATATTTGCCATGGTACTGTTAACCATCGGCGTGCTGGCATCCATGATCCCGTATCTGCAGCATCAGATCGAAGGAATGCCGCTGGGAAGGATTCAGGACATTGGAACGGGACAGCTCAAGAAGATCTTTACGGATGACATTGACGGATGACATTGACGGGATCGAACTTCTCCTGGCGCATGCCGTGCCGGAAGGATTTTCCAATCTCATGGGAGCCACCGTTATGATCCTGGCCATGTTCTTTGTGGACGTCAGGATGGCGCTTCTTTCCGTGGCGGCGCTGGTACTTGCCCTGATCATCAGCTTTACCGAAAGAACTTGTTTCTGCCTTGGGGATATGCTATGGTATTCCCGAGGCTTTCTTTTTGGTTGCCAGGCGTTCCAGGAATCTAAAGATGCTTCATTGACTAGAGCCCCAAACGCGTATATACTGTATGCACCGGAGGGATGAAAATGGCAACGATCAACATATGTGAACAGTATTTTAAGGCAGAGTGTACTTTTAGCGGCGTGCAACGCAAGGCAGGATGGTAAGATGAAAGAACAAAAGGCAGCAGTATATCGGATGACGGAAGGAAATCCCGTCTCCTTAATTATCATGTTTTCGATTCCGATGCTTATCGGAAATTTATTTCAGCAGGTATATAATCTGGTGGATTCCGTCGTGGTGGGCCAGGTGGTCGGTGCGGACGCATTGGCGGCCATAGGAGCGACCAACTCCGTGACGTTTCTGTTTTTTGCGCTGTGCAACGGAATTGGCAACGGCGGCGGGATCATTACCTCCCAGTTTTTTGGAAAGGGAGATGACGGCGCCGTAAAGAGTTGTATTATCAACACGGGCTACGTGATGCTTGTGTTTCCGCTGGCGGTAGGCATCACGGCATTTTTCCTCTCGGCGCCCATACTGCGGCTTTTGGAGACGCCGCCCGAAATCATGGGAGAGGCCGTGGCCTACATGAAGATCATGTGCGTTGGGATCGTCTTTGTATCTCTGTATAATTACGCCTCTTCGATGCTGCGGGCCTTGGGTGATTCGAAAACGCCGCTGTTCTTTTTGATCTTTTCCTGTCTGTTAAATACGGGACTTGACCTTTTGTTTGTCTGCGTTTTCCGGATGAGCGTCCGGGGAGCGGGCATCGCAACGGTGATCTCCCAATTTGTTTCCGGCATCACCTGTCTCGGATATGCCATGTGGAAAAACAGTTATTTTAAGTTTTCCAGGGAGGATCTGAAGTACAACGCCATGATCACCGGGAAGGTGTTAAAGCTGGGAATACCCCTTTCCCTGCAGTTTTCCCTGATCGCAATCTCCTGCATGGCGCTCCAAAAGGTTGTGAATTCCTATGGCAAGGTGACGGTGGCGGCGTTTACCGCAACCAGCAGGATTGAACAGATCATCCATCAGCCTTACCAGACGCTGGGCGCTGCGCTCTCTACGTTCACGGGGCAGAATTATGGAGCCAATAAGATGGACAGGGTAAAGGACGGATACCAAAAAGGACTCCTTTTGATGCTGATCTTTTCCATCCTGATGCTTCCGGTAATGCAGTTCTTCGGCGAGGCCATCATCCGGTTCTTTGTGGAGGAAGAGCCCGTGATTAAAATGGGCGCTAAGGCCCTTAGGATCACCAGCTTTTTCTATGTGATGCTGGGCATGATCTATGTTGTCAGGGGCGTTCTGAACGGCTTGGGAGATTCCATATTTGCTCTGCTAAACGGCATAGTAGAGGTGTTTGGAAGATTTATCGTACCTGTGATGATGGTAAAGGTTCCCGCCATCGGCCTGTGGGGCATCTGGTGGTCCGTCGGGATCGTTTGGGCCTTAAGCGGCGTGACCGCCGTCATGAGATATGTAAGCTTTAAGCGGAGCCTGATGCGGAGGATGAAGGCAATTCGTGAGGAGGACCGCAGCATATCAAAGAATGCTTTCCAAACTGAAAGATGGGGATCTGGTCGTAATATTGAGCATTGACAGACTGGGGCGGAATTACAATGAAATTTTGGGCCCCTCCTTAATACCAATACGACAAAGGAAGGACTAAAACGGCAGATTGAATGTTTGAAAAGAATATAGGCAGCTACGGAGCTCTGGACAACAACGGTGGAAGGCGGATTTAGATGAGTAAATCCGTCGGAAACATAGGCGAATAAAACCTTGTCATAAGCCGCGGCTTCCTGTATAATAAACTGAGAATCATGAAATAATGTGCAGATCCCGAATGAAATGAAGGGCGTGCCTATGGGTACGCAAAAGAGCGGCAGGAAGTCGCGCGGGCGGTGCAGAAGCATTGCAAGGGGGATTTGGAAGAGCTAAAATATCGGATTGCAGTATTTCAGTGATCATTGATGGGTTATCCATAGAGAAATCGTATGTCAGAAGGCGCACGAACCCGCAGAAGCAGGGCGAAGTGTGCTTTTTGTGTTTTCGGAGAGAAATTATAAATGTCGGAAAGGGAGCAGAAGACATGGAATTACAAGAATTTTTTCGGCAAAATCCCAAGGTTGCCATAGCCTTTTCGGGAGGCGTGGATTCCTCTTATCTGTTATATGCCGCGAAGCAGTATGCGCAGGAGGTCAGGGCTTATTACGTGGCGGCAGAGTTTCAGCCTAAATTTGAATTTGAGGATGCCATGAGGCTGGCAAAGGAAATCGGCGCTCAGGTGAAGGTATTAAGGCTTAGCGCATTGGAAATCCCGGGCGTTGCGGAGAATCCGGCCAACCGTTGTTATTATTGTAAGCAGGGCATTTTTGGCGCCATCTGGAATGCGGCAAAGGAGGATGGGTATCAGGTTCTTTTGGATGGAACCAATGCATCGGATGATGCGGGAGACCGGCCCGGCATGAAGGCGCTTAAGGAGCTTTCCGTGCGTTCGCCCCTTCGGGAGTGCGGTTTTACGAAGGCGCGGATCCGGGAGCTTTCCAAAGAGGCGGGGCTTTTTACCTGGGACAAACCGGCTTACGCCTGCCTGGCGACCAGAATTCCAACAGGTGAGATGATCACGAAAGAAAAGCTTGCGGCGACGGAAGCAGCGGAAGGGTATCTGTTTTCTTTGGGATTTACGGATTTCCGCGTCCGCTCCAAGGAGGGACATGCCAGGATCCAGCTGCCTGAGGCGCAGTGGGATATGCTGGTGAAGCACCGGGCAGAAATCCTGGAAGAACTAAAAAAATATTACGTGACGGTTTCCCTGGATCTGGAAGTCAGAGGGTAGCATGCCATAAAACGATGCATGGCAGCAGTTAAGGGGGTTGTAAAAGCTAAAGGAGCCGCCGTTTGCAATAGGAAAGGTAATTCGGCTTTCGTAAGAAGTTAGGAGGAGTGGAATGAACGAGGACGTTCGCAGCTTATTAGAGGGAATTAAGAATGGGTCCGTATCCGTCGAGGATGCACTTTTGGAGTTGAAGAAAAAGCCCTTTGAGGACATTGGTTATGCGAAGGTGGACATACACAGAAAGCTTCGCCAGGGCGTTGCGGAGGTGATCTACGGCGCGGGAAAAACGCCGCAGCAGATCATTGGCATCGCGGATGCAATGCTTCAGAACGGACAAAATACAATTCTGATTACGAGAATGTCAAAGGAGAGTGCGGAAGTCGTTGCGAAAGCGCACGAAATGCAATATTTTGAAACGGCGCGGTGCGGCGTCATCGGCGAGATGCCAAAGGCGGATGGCCTTGGAAAGATCGTAGTGGCGACGGGTGGTACCAGCGACGTTCCCGTGGCGGAAGAGGCAGCCATTACGGCCACGGTTCTTGGAAATGAAGTGGTGCGGCTCTATGACGTGGGCGTTGCCGG
This sequence comes from uncultured Lachnospiraceae bacterium, assembly GCA_900320485.1. GTDB lineage: Bacteria > Bacillota > Clostridia > Lachnospirales > Lachnospiraceae > Acetatifactor. Next base: position 22,089 of record ONSO01000003.1, read on the forward strand.
ACTCCATCGCACGCTGGCGCATCTGGATGACATCATGAGTGCCAACGTCATTATTGCCATTGCCGGAATGGAGGGGGCGCTTGCCAGCGTCATCGGAGGCCTTGCGGATTGCCCCGTGATCGCCGTGCCTACCAGCGTGGGTTATGGCGCATCCTTCCACGGATTGTCGGCGCTTTTGTCCATGCTGAATTCCTGCGCCAGCGGCGTGTCCGTGGTCAATATTGACAATGGTTTTGGTGCAGGCTATCTTGCCAGCATGATCAATCATCCGAATCACGGAAAGAAATAAACCATACCGGCAAAGGAATAACTCTGGATTCGTTGATTTGAAAATAGGAGGATCAGGATGAGGACACTATATATCGATTGCGGCATGGGAGCCGCAGGGGACATGTTAACGGCAGCACTTTTGGAGTTATTGCCGGATCCTGACGGGTTTGTAAAGGAGCTGAATGCCTTGCAGATTCCGGGGGTGGAGTATCGTGCGGAGTCTTCCGTAAAATGTGGGATCACGGGGACGCATATGACCGTGACCGTGCACGGCGAGGAGGAAGAAAGCCACGACCATCATGATCACGAGCACCACCACGACGATCATGAGCACCACCACGACGATCATGAGCACCACCACGATGATCACGAGCACCACCACGATGACCATGAGCACCATCACGATGACCACGATCACCATGATCACCACCATCATCACACTTCCCTGCATGACGTGGAGCATATTGTGCGTGAGCATTTGCATCTCCCTGCCAAGGTGGCGGAGGACGTGATGGCGGTTTACGGGCTTATCGCCGAGGCGGAGAGCCATGCTCACGGAAAACCTGTGACGGAGATTCATTTTCATGAGGTTGGCACCATGGACGCCATTGCAGACGTGGTGGCGGTATGCCTTTTGATAAATAAGCTTGCGCCGGACGAAATTGTTGTTTCGCCCGTTCACGTGGGAAGCGGTCAAGTACGTTGCGCGCATGGCATCCTTCCCGTTCCCGCACCCGCGACGGCATTCATCCTGAAGGACGTGCCGATCTACGGCGGAGCCGTACGCGGAGAGCTTTGTACGCCTACGGGAGCGGCGCTCCTTAAGCACTTTGCAACGAGTTTTGGTTCCATGCCGGCAATGCGGGTTCGCGCCGTGGGTTATGGCATGGGCAAGAAAGATTTTGAGGCGGCAAACTGCGTGAGAACCATGCTGGGAGATGCCCTGAGCGGGGCGGCCGCCGGGCCGGACGGGTTTAAGGCGGTGGAAGACTATAAGGCGGCAGAAGATGGTAGGGAACGGGAAGACGATGGAGCGCGGGAAGGCCTTAAAGCACGGGAAGCGCATGGCAGAAGCTGTGAAAAACAGCTTGGCGACGAGGACGTTTATGAGCTGAGCTGTAACGTGGACGACATGACCGGCGAGGAAGTGGGTTTTGCCATGGAGCGCCTGTTTGAAGCCGGCGCCAGGGATGTCTATACCATCCCCATCGGCATGAAAAAGAACCGTCCCGGCATCCTGATCCGCGTGCTGTGCAAGGCTGCGGAGAGGGAAAAGATCGTAGAGACCATCTTCCGCCATACCACGACCATTGGCATCCGGGAGTGCGCCATGAAGCGTTATGTCCTTGACAGGAGTCAGGAGTCCGTTGAAACGGCTTATGGAATAGTACGGCGCAAGGTATCGGAGGGTTATGGCACAAAGCGGGAAAAGCTGGAATTTGAGGATCTTGCAAGAATCGCAAGGGAACAGGATATCAGCCTGTGGGAAGCAAGGGCTCTTGTGGCGGCAAAGCAGAATGGCTTAAATTGAAAAAGAAAAAAAGTATTTGAAAACACGTGGGGGAGAAAACGCGGCCAGAAGGCGTGAAAGACAGATAACCATTGCACGAAGGCACGAGTTCAGGAAGACGCGGAGTCCGGAGTGCAACCAAGACGGAAAAGAAGCATGACCGGTGCAAAAAGAGCGGCCAGAAGGCAGGCAGGTTGCATGGGCATGCCGGCATAAAGGAAAATGAATTACGGAGTTTCAAGAATTAGAAGAATTTTACTGACGTTAACCATGATCATGGCAGTTGCCCTTCTTGCGGGCTGTGAGAAAAAGCCTGCAGAAGGAGAAAGTAAGGGAGTAGCGCAGAAAAAAGACTCGGTAGTGATCGTCATCGGCTCGGAGCCTTCCACGCTGGATCCGACCAAGGGATGGGGGCATGGAAACTCTCCCATCGTACAGAGTACTCTGGTGAAATATAACGCAGATCTTACGTTTACTAAGGACCTGGCCACGGACTACCGGCTCTCCGAGGATGGACTGACCTGGACGTTTACGCTTCGGGATGATGCATATTTTACGGACGGTGAGAAGGTGAAGGCCGGCGACGTGGCGTTTACCATTCAGACGGCGAAAGAGGCCATGGGTTCCGTGGATCTTACTTACGTAAAGGATGCGATTGCAAAGGACGATCGCACGGTGGAGGTTACGCTGAATAAGCCCATGTCCGTATTCCTTAACACCATGGCATCTCTTGGCATTGTGCCTGAACATGCCTACGGTGCGGATTACGGGACCAATCCCATCGGCAGCGGGCCCTATAAATTTGTGGAGTGGAGACCACAGGAGCAGATTTTGTTTACGGCCAATGAAAATTATTATGGCGGCGTCCCTGCCATTAAGAACGTAACGGTGGTGTTTATGTCGGAGGATGCGGCGCTGGCAGCGGTGCAATCCGGACAGGCTGACGTGGCGTATACTTCCGCAACCTTGGGAAAGACAAAGGTAAGCGGCTATCACGTGGAGGCGATTCCTGCCGTGGACAACCGCGGATTCACGCTTCCCGTGCTCCCGGCGGAGGGGAAAAAGACGGAGAGTGGAGCACCCATTGGAAATAACGTGACCTGCAATCTTGAGATCCGCCAGGCCATCGCCTATGCCATTGATCGGCAGCAGGTGGCAGACGTGGCACTGAACGGTTTTGGACGCCCGGCCTATTCGGAAAACGATGGTATGCCTTGGAATAATCCGGAGGTTGCCATTGAAACAAACGTGGAATATGCAAAGAAGCTTCTTGCGGATCACGGCTGGAAGGATTCCGATGGCGACGGCATAGTGGAAAGGGACGGCGTAAAGGCTGAGTTTACCTGCATGTATCCCGCCGGAGATTCTGCACGACAGGCCATTGCCATGGCGGCGGCAGAGCAGGTGGCAAAGATTGGCATTCGGATCAACGTGGAGGGACTTAGCTGGGATAACATCATGCCCCGCATGTTCTCGGAGGCGGTACTGATGGGCTGGGGGAGCTCGACGCCCAGTGAAACCTATTATCTCTACCGTTCCGAAGGGGCGCTGCTTGATGATTTTTATAATCCGGAAGGCTACGTAAGTCAGGTGACGGACGGCTATCTGAATGCGGCAATGGAGGCCCTCACCGTGGAGGATGCCTACGCAAACTGGAAAAAGGCCCAGTGGGACGGAAAAACCGGTACGGCCATGCAGGGAGAATGCCCTTGGGTATGGATCGTAAATCTGGATCACGTAACCTACGTGCGCGACGGTCTTTCCATTGGAACACAGCCTCTTCACGGACATGGGCATGGTCTGCCGCTGATCCAAAATCTCGAAACGTGGACTTGGACGGAATGATCAACGAAGTTGGAGCGGAAACATGAAAGAAAACGGAAAGCGCTTTTTTCAAATTCTATTCAAACATGGCATTCGCATGATCACGCTGCTGCTTGCAGTCAGCGTGATCTCTTTTGCACTCATCAGTGCCTCTCCCATTGATCCGGTGAGGCAATATATCTTGGGACTTGGAAGTGCCGTATCCCCGGAACAGAGGGCGCAGATCGAACGCTACTGGGGAGTCAACGAACAGCCGGTCACGAGATACTTGCACTGGCTCGCTGACCTTTTACAGGGAAATTTTGGCGAGTCCTCGCTGTATCGAAGGCCCGTTGCAGAAGTGATCGGCGAGCGGTTCCTAAATTCCCTCACGTTAATGCTCTGTGCGTGGATTTTGTCCGGAGTGATCGGATTTTTGATGGGTTGTCTTATGGGACTTTATAAAGACAGGTGGCCGGATCGCGCACTAAAGAAAATCTGTTATTTATTAAGCACCGTTCCTACCTTTTGGCTGGGGCTATTGTTTCTTCTTGTATTTGCGGTTTGGATCCCGCTGTTTCCCATCGGTTTTTCTGCGCCGGTGGGGCTGAAAAGCGGTGAAGTGACTCTTTGGCAGAAGCTCCATCATTTGATCCTGCCGGCCCTGACGCTCAGCCTTACGTCTTTTGCCAACGTTGCGCTTCACACAAGGCAAAAGCTGGTGGACGTAATGGGGAGTGAATACGTATTGTTTGCAAAAGCCCGGGGGGAGGGCAAGTGGACGATCCTGAAAAGGCATGGGGTCCGCAACGTTTTGCTTCCTGCCATTACGCTACAGTTTGCCTCCTTTGCGGAGCTTTTTGGCGGTTCCGTCATGGCGGAAAATGTTTTTAGCTATCCGGGGCTTGGGAGCGCCGTATCTGCAGCCGGCCTTAGCGGCGACGTGCCGCTGCTCCTTGGAATTACGCTGTTTTCCACTATGTTTGTATGCTGTGGAAATTTGATCGCCAACCTTCTTTATGGCGTTGTGGATCCCAGGATCCGGGAGGTGGCGAATGAGTAAGAGGATGATAAAAGAACGGAACCTGGCGCATGGCGGATGGAACCACAGGAAAAAACTGCTTATCCTTACCTGCGCAACTGCCTTTCTTTTTTTGGTGATCTACGTGATCGGGAGCCTCATTTCGGACGGAGCCGTCACGGGAAGCTTTCTAAACGCAAAACTGCCGCCAAGCACCTCTCATCCGTATGGGACGGATGCCTTGGGAAGGGATCTTTTTCTTAGAACGTTAAAGGGCTTGTCCGTCAGCATCACCGTAGGCATTTTGGCCTCTTTGATCAGTGCCGTGATTGCCGTGCTGGTAGGCATTGCGGCTGCCACCGGTTCGAAACGGTTGGATGCATTCATTGGCTGGGTGATCGATCTTGTCATGGGAGTACCCCACACGGTATTGATCATCTTAATCTCCTTTGCACTTGGGCGAGGCATGAAGGGCATGCTGGCAGGCATAGCGGCAACTCATTGGTGCAGCCTTGCAAGGCTCATTCGCGCGGAGGTCCTCCAGCTCAGGTCAAGACCTTACGTGGCGGTGTCAAGAAAGCTTGGGAAAAGTGGAAGCTGGATTTTGATCCATCACCTGCTTCCCCATTTGTTTCCGCAGTTTTTGGTAGGCCTGATCTTAATGTTTCCACATGCGATCCTGCACGAAGCGTCCATTTCCTTTTTGGGATTCGGACTTCCCCCGGAACAGCCTGCCATTGGGATCATTCTGTCGGAGAGCATGCGGTACCTTTCCACCGGCATGTGGTGGCCCGCCGTACTCCCGGGAATGACCCTGGTGTTGATCGTGCTGTTGATCGATAAGCTTGGGGAGTGCGCACGGAAGCTCCTGGATCCTTATACGGCGCAGGCGTAAGGCATGGAAGCGGGAAGGAAAGGCTGCGAAACGTGCGGTAAAATGCGTCGGCATGGACGCTGAAGACGGGGGTTGGACTCTGAGAAAGGAAAACTCTGTGGAACAGAAAAAAGATACGTTATTGGAAATACATGACTTGTCCGTTTCTTTCCGGATGTATGATCAGGGATTGGAGCAAAAGGACCTGCGGGTGATCTCGGATCTCCGGCTTAGTATTGCTCCCGGCGAGATCGTGGCAGTGGCAGGATCCTCCGGTTCGGGAAAAAGCCTCTTGGCATCAGCCATCTTAGGAATCTTACCGGAAAATGCCACGGTTCGCGGGCATCTTCACTATAAGGGAGAGGAACTGACAAGGGAGCATCAGGAGTACCTTCGCGGGAGGGAAATCGCATTGGTCCCTCAGTCCGTTGCCTTTTTGGATCCTCTGATGAAGGTGGGAAAGCAGGTGGATGGGCCGGGAAAGAAAGACTTTTCTTCCAAGGAAGAAAAGAGGAAGAGTCTTTTTAAGCGACTGGAGCTTCCCGAGAAAACGGCGCAGCTCTATCCCTTTCAGCTCTCCGGCGGCATGGCAAGGCGCGTGCTGGTCTCTACGGCGCTTCTTTGTGAGGCTGAGCTGATCATTGCAGACGAGCCGACGCCCGGCATGAGTCTGGAGCAGGCGCTGGAAGCATTAAAAATGTTTCGCGAGCTGGCAAATGAGGGGAAGGCAGTGCTTCTCATCACTCATGACATTGATCTTGCTTTTGAATTTGCAGACAAGGTGGCGGTTTTCTATGCGGGAACAACGGTGGAGACGGCACCGGCAGCGGATTTCCTAAAAGGGCCGGAGGCCTTAAGGCATCCTTATTCCAAGGCGCTTTGGAGAGCGCTTCCGCAGAACGGATTTGAACCCATGGAAGGCTTCCAACCCTATGCGGGAAATTTGCCGGAGGGATGCCTTTTTGCGCCGCGCTGCCCTTATAAAACAAGGGAATGTGAGGAAAAGGTACCGCCCGTGCAAGAGGTGCGCGGCGGTGAAGTGAGGTGTTATCATGGCGCTTGAGGCGAGAGGCGTAAGCTTTCGATATGACAAAAAACAGGACTGGATCTTAAAGGACCGGAGCCTAAAAGTGGAACGGGGAGAGGTTCTTGCCCTTTTTGCGCCAAGCGGCTATGGAAAAACAACTCTTGCCATGCTGCTTGCGGGGTATTTAAGACCTGCGGAAGGCGAAATCTTGGTGGATGGGGAGAGATTGCCAAAGAAGGGGGTGTGCCCGGTACAGCTGATCTTTCAGCATCCGGAGGAAGCCATCAATCCGAGATGGAAGCTGCGGCGCGTTTTGGAAGAAAGCGGGACTTTGCAGGAAGACGTGCTGAAGGCCTTTGGGATTGAAAGCGCATGGCTTGAACGTTACCCCAGGGAATTATCGGGAGGAGAATTACAAAGATTTTGCGTGGCCAGGGCCCTGCAAAGCGGCGCAAAGTATTTGATCTGTGATGAGATCAGTACCATGCTGGACGTGATCACGCAGGCGCAGATATGGAACGTGATGCTGGCGGAGGCCAAAAAGAAAAACATGGGCCTTATCGCCATTACTCATAATCATCACCTTGCGCAGAGACTTGCCACGCGAACCGTGGATCTGCGCCGAGATTTCTGAAATTAAATTGTACTTGACAAAAGTGGGACTATAGTTATAGACTAAAAGCAGGTCTATGATTATAGTCCCTGTTTTTGCGGGGGAAAAGAGTCATTTCAAAATATGCCGGGAAAGATGAGATCAAAAGAAAAGGGTTGGTGTGAAAACATGGAATATGCAAGACTTTGTGACAGCGATTATCGTTTTATGTGCATTGTGTGGGAGCATGCACCGGTGAATTCCGGCGAGCTTGTAAAGTTCTGCCAGGCGGAACTTGGCTGGAAAAAATCCACAACGTACACGGTAATCAAAAAGCTCTGCGAAAAAGGTTTTATCAAAAATGATGATGCCGTTGTGAGCGTTTTGATCCCCAAAGAGCAGGCCCAGACTAAGGAGGCAGAGTATTTTATGGAGCGTACCTTCGAAAACTCCCTGCCAAGTTTTGTGGCAGCGTTTCTCGGCGGGAAAAAGCTTACCAAAAAAGAGGCAAAGGCTTTGAAGAAGTTGATCGAAGAACACAAGGAGTAACGCATAAGGGTGAGAGACTGTATTGCAGAAGGATTTCACAAGCCGGAAACATGCCTGTGACGGGGAGGAAGCAATATTATGATGAATTGGATCACGTGGTTTGTTCACGAATACGTGCAACGGAATAAAGTGCTTTTTGTGGTAATCCTTGTGGTATTACTTGCAAGGTTTTGCATGAAGAAAATGCCAAAAAAATATGCCTATTGTCTCTGGGCCATCGTTGGCATCCGCATGTTATTATCTTTTCAGATCACTTCTCCCGTAAGCATTTTCCGGTTTTTCCCGTGGGCGGAGCAAGAGAGAACGTATCTTGCAAACATTGGTGAGACGGATGAAAAGGAAGGATATGGGATCGCGGCCGGTTATTGGGAAGAAGCGCCTGACGAAGAAAGTCCGGCGGGAACCATGCAAGCGGCGGGGAGCAAAGATCCGGTGGCAGGCAAAGAGTCATGGGCGGATGATAAAGAGGCGCTGGCGGGCGGCAAAGATGTCGTAGGGAATAGTTCTCCTTTGGGCGGGGAAGATAAGGAGGTTTTAGAGGTCCCTGAGGCGCGTGAGCCGATAAGCAGCGACCATTTCCCGGATGAGACGGAAGGAAATGCCATGGCTGCCACGGAAGGGAGCACGTCGCAAGATGCCGCGGAAAGCGACGCAGAAGTACGCGCAGAGCCTTCCGTTTCTGATCCGGAAGGGGAGGCTTCCGGGGAGGATGGACGGTTTGGCATGGAAAGCATTTTCTTTGCCGTTTGGTGTCTTGGCATGATGACCGTGGGCGGTATCGGAATTGTTTCCTACGCCCGCGTCCGGAGGCTTGTGAGGGAAGCCGTGCGCGTGGAAGGAAGCCTTTGGGAATGTGACGGTATATCCACGCCATTTGTACTGGGGGTCATCCGGCCCAGGATTTACGTGCCTTTTCACTTAGAGGGTGAGAGAAGAAGGCTTGTCCTTGCGCATGAAGAGCAGCATCTGCGCAGGGGTGATCCTTTTGTAAGGCTTTTCGCATATGCGCTGCTGGCGGTCTATTGGATGAATCCGCTGGTATGGCTGTCCTATTCCTGTTTTATCCGCGATCAGGAAATGAGCTGCGATGAATCGGTTTTGGAAAGGCTTGGCGCAGAGAATAAAAAGGAATATGGACGAACGCTCCTTGACCTTGCATCGCAGGAGCGCCATATTGGTTTTTCTCCCGTGGGTTTTGGCGAGAGCGATGCAGAAAAAAGGATCAGGAATATTTTGGATTATAAGAAGCCCGTGCTTTGGGTTTTCATTCTTGGGATTCTTGTCGTGACCGGCGTGGGAGTCCTGTGTCTGACCACTGCGAAAAACCGTCAAAACGAAGATTCGGAAAAGTCTGAGGAATCTCTTGTGCTACAGGGTTCGGAGGAAGCAGGGACGGAGAAAATGGATCCTTCCGTGATGGAAGGCATGGTAAGGACAACGGATCTCACGGCCGACGTGGATGGCGACGGGGAAGAGGAAAGTATTCAGATCATTGACGAGTCTCGGCAGACCAGGCTCCGTGTGCAGTGGAAGGATGGCGGTGCAAAAGAAGTCCTCATCCAAGGGGTGGAGTTGCCGCAGACTCAGGCAGAGACGGCAGACCTTGATAACGATGGGAAAGAGGAGGTTGTATTACTTCAAAGCAGTCCCTTGGGGAGCACTTATAACTGGCCCGGGAAGCTTTGCATTTATCAGGTGGAGAATGGGGAGTGGGAAGAGATGCCGGACCGGCTGATCTATGATGACGCGAGGCCGGGTCAGTATCGGGAGGGATACCCTAAGACTCTGTCTGACGGAATGTTTGTCGACGTGTGGATTGAGCAGGGGGTTATGTTTACGGGATTGCGATTGGTACGGCCATGTCATTCGGCCTCCGCCGCAGAAGCCATGATTTCCATTACGTGTACGTATTCTGCCGAGAGGGACGGCTGGCTGGCTCTTGAGACCAGAGTTTACGAGGAGTACTTTCAGGATCAGGCGCTGCTTGGATCGCAAACGCTGTTTTCTCTCAGAAAAGGAACATTGCCGGTTTTAGCCGAGAGTTCCTCAAAGGATCTTTCCGGGGAGCTTTATTCCATGCTTCCGGAAGAATTTCTGTTTGCCAGCGGTGCGGGAGGCTGGGGAACTACGCTAACCATAGGCGCGGATGGTTCCTTTTCGGGCCATTATGAAGATGGCAACGCGGGTGCCGGCGAATTCGATTGGGATACTGAAATATGCGATTTTTCAGGAAGACTTTCCGCGCCGGAAAGAAGAAATAAACTGGCGTACCTGTGTCGCGTGGAAGAGCTGGATTTCCCGGAGCCGGATCAAACTTATGCCAAGGGAAAAACCTTATATACCACGGCCGCGCCATATGGACTGGACGACGTGGAGGAATTGGTGATCTACCTTCCCGGTTATCCCGTTTCACAGCTGCCACGGGAAGTTGTTTCCTGGATCCGAGGCAGCGCAGACCGGTATTGGCATTATGAAGAACCTGACCTGCTTGGATTTTACGTGCTATACAACGTAAAGGGCGGACAGGCATTTACAAGTCCTACGCTGAAAGATTGGCAAGGGATGCGCATGAATATGAAGACGGACTTTGCAGGAAGAACCTATCCGGCATGGATGGCCGCGGAGAAAGCAAATTTTGATTTCAAAGCCGCTCTAAAGCTTTGTACGGATGCCACGGCAAATTTTGTTCAGAAGGTGGCAAGGAAAAACGGACAGCCCAGGTGGCATGACGGAGCTTTAGATTTTTCCACCTTTATCAGCAACGAAAGATTGTGCAAATATATGGATCACAAGGTTTCGACATTTCGAAACACGCTTTGGGCAGACGCGCAGTGGCAATTTTTTCCGGATTTAGACAGCGTGGAATTTCTTCAAAAGGGAGAGGAGCAGATCCTGCACCTTCAAGGCAGTCCAAAGTATAAACGAGGCGGGGAAGAGGGGAGCTATGGCGTGATCCATTTTCTGGTGGGCCTGGAAAATGGACGGCACGTGATCCGTGATTGGTACTGGGATTCGAAGGATTCCATTGACTTGGAGCTTCGTGGGCGGTATGAACCGGAGAAGTTTTTGGATTATTGGGAGGATCCTTCCAAATATGGAGCCATCCTGCAGGCAGATGGAAGCTTAACGGAGAAAGCAGGCTGGAAAGAGGCCTATGCAGAGTACGTAAGACGCACGGAGTTTGACCCGGAGACGGATGGTTATGCGCTGATCTATTTGGATGGTGACGCCGTTCCGGAGCTCTATTCCCTGACGCGTAGGCATCACCAGAAAATTCTGACCTGTTATGATGGTAAGCTTGTGGAGAGGACTCTTCAAAGAGATGGCTTCTGCTATCTGGAAAAGACGGGAATCTTATTTACCGAAGGCGGTAATAACGGTGAATTCCCCGCTGAGATCCTTAAGCTGGAAAAAGGTGAATTTACCTCGCTGGGTTCAGGCTTTAAGAAAACAGAGTTTATTGCCAATGCGGAGAGCTCGGATCCGGATCACCTGACAATGTTTGAAAAATATGAATGGAACGGGAAAAGCGTGACGGAGGAAGAATATTACCGGACGATCGACGCGGTCATCCGGCGAAGGGATGCAGATCGTCCGCGGGAGCTTTATACGGATGAGGAGATCATAAGGCAGCTTGGCATGCCCTAAACATAGGGGCCTGCCGGACGCAATATCCCCCGTGGAACAATTAGCCGGACGCACTTAGCAAACCACTTGTTCTCATGGGCAATTTCGAGGACTGTCTGAGGAGCGTTAGCTCCGAGTTCCGCAGAAATTGACCACTCAATGAGAACAAGCGGTGAGCTTAGTGCCGTCCGAGCCGTTCCACGGGGGATATTGCGTCCGGCAGGCACTAGCCTTGACGTCAGGGAAACAACGCTTCGATGAAGAGTTATTGGCCACCTGTCAGGCACTTGGGTTTTGTGTATGCGTAAGGTACAATAACGCCGGAAAGATTACTTATTGTCAAAATCGTACTTGGCCTGCATGATCGTGGATTGCAGCTCCGTGAACATTTCACTGTATCGGCCGACCTTCTTGCCCAGCTTTACGACGCCGGCATAGAGGGACAGGGGGATTTTTCTTCCTTCGAAGTCGATGGGTTCTTCGTTGTGAGAAAGGATCTCCTCCGTAAGCTTTTTGGCATATGCCTCATCCTCGCTGTTGGTGAGGAGTACAAACTCATCGCCGCCGATGCGGAAAAGAATGTCCTCATCACCGGCCACGGCCTCCATTCTGCGCATGCTCTCTAAGATGGCCAGATCCCCGGCCTTATGGGAGATCTCATTGATGGGAACCAGGTGATTAATGTCACAGCACACAAACCAGCACTCACTTCTGCTTCTAAAAAGATCATATAATTCACTTACGTCAAATTTTTGTTTACTCATAAATTTCTCCTCTCTTGATTCCAAGGGGGAACGAAACCTTGGAAATAATTCCAATACGCGCTTATTCTCGCGGTATTTGGACGGTAAGCAGTTCCAGGTCTGGTAAAATACCCGCGTAAAGGCCTCATTGCTGGAGTACCCGTAGGATAAGGCAACGTCGAGAAGACTTGCGTCCGGGCACTCGATCAGCGTCCGCGCGGCTTTTGTCATTCTTCTGCGGATCACGTAATCCCGCACGGAGATGTGATTTACCTGACGAAACAGTTTTTCAATGGTGGATTTGGAACAGTAGCAGGCTACGGCCACGTCCTCCGTATGGAGGTCTTCCTGCAGGTGCTGCTCCACGTATTCCAGTGCTTCGGCCAAAAGCTCCAGTTTACTCATTTTAGTTCTCCTTTTTTCTTGGACGGGATTCATGGGATCCAGTCACAGGCATTCCCGGGAATCAATCGATTGTAAGCATAGTATAACAGAGTAAGGAAAAACTGTCTTGATTTTTTGAGTAAATTTAAACTTGACACTGATAAGATTAAATGCTAATATCTAATCAGTGGTTAGATTGAAGATGACTGAATCGGCATAATGAAATGGATACGGTAAAAGACGGGAAAGGGAAGAGGAACGGGACATGTTGGCGATCTATTTAAGCGGTACGGGAAATACTAAGCATTGCGTGGAAAAATTAGTTGCGGGGAGTTTTCCGGATGCGGAACTGATCCCCCTGGAGCGCGGGGACGTTATTGAGAAACTGAAGAATGCGCAGGAAGTTCTTTTGGCTTATCCGACACAGTTTTCCAATTGTCCTTATGCCATTCGGGATTTTATCAAAAAGCATCAGGAATTATGGAGGGGGAAAAAGGTTTTTTGCATGGCTACCATGGGCGCATTTTCGGGAGACGGGGCCGGTTGCAGTGCAAGACTTTTGAAGAAATATGGGGCAAAGATCATAGGCGGACTTCACGTGCGCATGCCGGATGCGGTCTGTGATAACAAGATGCTGAAAAAGTCCCTGGAGGAAAACAGAAGGATTGTACGAGAGGCCGATGAAAAGCTTGCGCGGGTGGCAAAACAGATCCGGGAGCAGGGATGCTATCCGCAGGAGGGACTTAGCTTTTTCTCTCATCTGGCAGGGCTTTTTGGGCAGAGACTTTGGTTTTATGGAAAAACTACCGGCTATTCCGATCGGCTAAAGGTCAGCGATGCCTGCGTAGGCTGCGGGCTGTGCGTTCAAAATTGTCCCATGAAGAATCTTTCCGTCAAGGATGGCAAGGCGGTGGCCGGAAATCAATGCACCATGTGCTATCGTTGCATCAGCCACTGCCCGAAGCAGGCGATGACTCTTCTTGGAAAACAAGTATTTGAGCAGTGCCGGTATGAGAGGTATTCTAACGAAAGCTAGGAAACGGAACCGAAATTTCTTTTTACGTGATGGGTGCGTTTGCCATTGTGGCATTTTTCCTGCTGACGTCTACGCAAATGTTCCTTATGACGTTTGTCAGTCAAGTGGCGATTGGCGTGCTCTGCGTTTTAGAAGAAGCAAATGAATATTTAGAGGGAAAAAGGGAATTGGAGGAAGTCACTGAACATATCCAAAGCAGAGTACAGCTATTATTAAAAGAAAATAAATAATAATCTTGATGAGGTTGACGGCAGGTCAAAATTATTGCATAATAAGATAGTAAAACGAATTACTAAACATGTTTCGCAGGAGGTATCTTATGGCAATGATGGAAAGACCTGCCGTCAATCTGCTTTCTGACGGCGCAAAGTATTGGGAGCATACGTTTGAAAAGTTCTACTTAAAGACTTACGTCCCGGCGACAAAGATCGACGGGCAGACCAACAATTATACCTTTCGTGCACCGCTTCTTTTGATCTTTGAGGAGAAGCGCCAAAGCATGGAGGAGGCCATTGCATTTGCTAAGAAAAGCGGCCTTGCCAACATAGCGGCTGCAGTGGATTCCAGCGTTCTTTTTATCTACCCTACGGCGGATGGCGGTTGGAAGAGTGCGCCGGAGGATCTTTATGCATCCGTGATCGCAGAGGTGAAGATGAACCCGGATTATGAGGATGGAATTGTTTCCATTATGGATTTCTTTACGAGAGAGTTCAAGGGCTATTTTGTGAGGGGCGCCATTTTCAGGGCAGACGTTTATGGTTATGGCGAATCGGCTGACTACGTGGCAAAGAACCTGCTTAAAACGTTGCAGGGAGAGTATCTTTGGGGCCCCGGCGAGATCACGCCTGCCTGTGTGTCCATGGAGCGCCTCAGCGTGATCCCAAGGCCTGAGCGCAAGGACATTGGCATTTTGAGCGTTGGAAATTCCAAGGAAATAAATGATGCATTTGCAGGCTGCGAAAACCTTTTGATCAAGGATCAGGCAGATTATCAGGCGGATTTCAAGGCCTTTGTCCGCAAGTTTAAGATGTGGTGCGGCAATATGGAGATCGAGCCTGATTTCGAGGCACTGGACATGACGGAGGAAGCGGGATGTGTTGTGGTGAAGACTTCACCCGAAAATCGCGGCAGGTTTAAGGATACCAAGGAACACAAGGTTGGTTATTTTGCGTATTATAACAATGACGCTTTTGAAAAAGGACCGGCGCCATTACTTGTCGGCTTCCATGGGGGCGGAGATTCTGCCATGTTCCTGACCTTTGTGTCCGGATGGTGGGAGATCTGTCACCGGTATGGTTTCCTTTACGTAGCCATTGAAAATCACCAGGACGTGCCTGCGGCGGAGGCTGCACAGGTCATTGAGGAATTAAAGAAGCGTTACAAGGTTGACGAGCATCGCATCTATGGTACTGGCTTTTCCATGGGCAGCGGCAAGTCGTGGGACATGTTCCAGGAGTATCCGGAAATCTTTGCAGGTCTTGCGCCTGCCAGTGCATTGTTCCCCGTACATGGTAACGTATTCGGAAAGTCTTTGGAAGATGGCATTAATACGACGGTTCCCGTGCCCATCTTCTATTCCGGCGGCGAAAAGTCTCATTTGCCTGAGCTTCCCTTCCAGGCAGCGTCCGGTTTGGAAAGAGTGCAGTATGCTGCCAGGGTAAACAGGCTGAAGAAGAATTTTGATGCCATTTCCTTCGAGGAGAAGGAGCGGTGGGAGGATCCCGTCTACGGTGTTCCGGGCGACCGGGTGGAGAAGATTCCGGATGAGAGCCGCGGAAGCGTTCTCACCATCAATTATTACGACAGCGAGGATGGCGTTTGCCGTACGGCCTTTGCCAGCATCAGCGGTCAGGTGCATGAATGCAGGCATCATACCAATGAGAATGCATGGAAATTTATTTCACGGTTTACCAGATAAAAATTTAGACGCTTTATCAATAAATGGGAATAGAGGAATAGAGGGATTCGCCCCTATTCCTCTTGTAATTCTGCTGTAAAAATGTTATTCTTTTCATGACGGTAGTAGTGGCTTCAATGATATATGGTTTTGGTGTGTTAACTTAAACGATACGTCATTTTGAATTCATGTATTACCGTCTTTTTTAGAACGAAAAGCATTGCACGTTAACATTGACGGGCCATTGCGCAGTTAAGCCGGTTTGGCCGAAATAAACGAAACAGGTCAGAGACAGATGGGAGGGCAGGCGTATGATAACGTTAGCGGATTTAAGAAGATATGGTGCTGATACCGAAAGGGGACTTGCCACGTGCATGGGAAACGAGGCGCTGTATCTGCGACTGGTCAATTCCGTTCCGTCGGAACAAAGATTTGAAGATCTGGCACGTGCGATTTTAGAAGGAAACCGGGAAGATGCCTTTGAAGCTGCCCATGCATTAAAAGGGGTACTCGGTAACCTTTCTTTGACTCCGCTTTTTGAGAAGACCTCAGAGATAACGGAACTGTTAAGAAGCGGGGAGGACGCCGATTATGAAAAACTATTGGCTGAGCTTACGCAGGCACGGGATACTCTGAAAAGGCTTTGTGAGTGACAACACTAATGGGGAAGCGTTGAAATGAAATTACCAAAGATTAGGGCAGGAATGTCCGGCGATAAAAAAAGCGGAATCGTATCCGCAGCGGTTATCGGGGTTTTGATGGTGGCCGCCATACTGATCATAGGGACGTTATGGACGGGAAGCAGTGCAAGCAGGGATACCAATAAGGCGGTCAGAAACGTCAGCCTTCTTTATCTTGATGAGCTTGCCGGCCGCCGTGAACAGGTTGTGGCGCAGACGCTGGATAATCATGCAAATGATCTCGACGTAGCCGTGGGATTGTTGGAAAAAAACGATCTTTCTTCCGTGGAGAGCCTTCAGGAATATCAGAAAAGAATGAAACAGCTATACAGGCTTGAAAAATTTGCTTTTGTCGATGACAAAGGCATCATTTATACCTCGCGCGGAACAAGAACGGATATCGGTCTTTATGATTTTGACTACAATTCCATTTCCGGTCCAAACGTTTCCGTAAAGGATTCGGGCGACGGGGACAAAAAGATCATAATCGCAGCTCCCGTGGATCGCCTGAATCTTTGCGGAAACACGCTCGTAGCCTGTTTTATGGAAATGGACATGGAGAATTTCCTGAAGGAAATTTCTCTTCAGACCGGAAATAACAGTACTACGTTTTGTAATATCTATAAGTCCGACGGAATGTCATTTACCGGTCTTGTTCTCGGAGGACTGTCTGCCGAAGACAATCTGTTAAAGGCCATGGAAAAAGCGCGTTTTGAAGAGGGTTATGACTATGCCACGCTGTTGAAACGCTTTACGGAAGGCCAGGGTGGCATCGTTTCCTTTACGTACAACGGAATTCGGGAAACGCTAAGTTATACGCCCGTTCGCGGAACCGACTGGATGCTTACGTATCTTATACGGGAAAGCGTGATAAGCGACCAGATAGACAGTATTTCCGATGGGATCATCTTAAGAAGTCTTGTTTTGTCTCTTGTTACTGCGCTTGTTTTGTTAGTTATTTCAGTGTACCTGGTCGTGCAAACGAAAAAAACCGTAAAACTAATTTCAGAGAGAGAAACGGCAGAGGTACTGCAACAGGAGCTTGAGGAGAGAATCGCACTTCAGGATGAGCTGCTGGAGCAGGAGAATACGCACCGCCAGCAGGACAGTATGATCACTGCGCTGGCATCCGATTATCGAAGTGTTTATTATATCGATCTGGATAACGATCAGGGGATTTGCTACAGGAATGATCACAGTTTTGATGAAGACGAAATAGGTATCGGTGAAAGCTTTGATTATGCGGAGACATTTAAAAATTATGCGGAGAAATACGTTACGGAGGAATATCGCGAAGCGTTTATTAAGTTCACGGATCCGGAATCCATTCGAGAGGGGCTTAAGGATAATCTGATCATCACTCTCAGATACCTTGTCAGAAGAGGCGGGGAGGAAACGTATGAGATGCTTCGCATGGCCGGAGTGAGGAATCCTGACGAGAGGGATGACAACATTGTACATGCGGTGGGAGCAGGTTTTACTGACATCGATTCGGAAATGAGAGAGTCTCTTGCCAAAAATCAGGCTCTTTCGGATGCATTGAAGACTGCGGAAGGGGCAAGCAGGGCAAAGACGGTATTTTTATCCAACGTCAGCCATGAGATCAGGACTCCCATGAATGCCATTATCGGACTTGATTCTCTTGCGCTTAGGAATGATGACCTTCCGGCCGAGACGAGGGAATATCTTGACAAGATCGGAGAGAGCGCGAGACATCTTTTGGGGCTGATCAATGACATATTGGACATGAGCAGGATTGAGTTCGGAAGAATGGTGCTGCGCAAGGAAGAATTCTCTTTTAGTTCGATGCTTGAGCAGATCAATACAATGGTCATGGCGCAGTGCAGTGAAAAAGGACTAAAGTACGAGTGCAGCGTATCGGGTGGCGTTGCCGATTCCTATATCGGTGATGACATGAAACTGAAGCAGGTCCTTATCAATATCCTCAGCAATGCCATCAAATTTACGGAGGCGCGGGGAAGCGTCAGACTTACGGTAGAGCGCACAAACGTATTTGAAGGACAGAGTACGCTTAAGTTTATTATAAAAGATACCGGCGTTGGGATGGATGAGTCTTTCCTTCCAAAGTTATTTGATCCCTTTACGCAGGAAGATGACAGCCGCAATAATAAATATGGAAGCACCGGTCTTGGAATGGCTATTACAAAGAATATCGTTGAGCTGATGAACGGTACCATCTTTGTAGAGTCCAAGAAGGGAGAGGGGACGCAGTTCACGGTTGTGATAACCCTTAAAAACTGTGAGCATGCGGAAGCCGACGGCAGTTTTATAAATCTTAAGGAACTTCGCGTTCTGGTAGTGGATGATGAGGAAATAGCGGCGGAACATGCCAGACTTATCCTGGACGAAGCAGGCATCAAATCGGATATCGTTTTATCAGGCGAAGAGGCACTTAACGCGCTGGAACTGGCGCGGGAAAAACAGGAGCCGTACGGATTGGTTCTGCTCGACTGGAAGATGCCGGAGATGGACGGTCTTGAGGTTGCAAGGCGGATAAGAAAGCGTTATGACAATAAGACCATTGTTATAATACTTACTTCGTTTAACTGGGACGAGATCATGGATGATGCACTTCATGCGGGAGTTGACAGCTTCCTTGCAAAGCCTCTCTTTGCTTCAAACGTGATCAATGAGTTCGAAAGGATCGTGCGTAAGAATCATTCCGGCGGCAGCGCTAAAAAGCCGGCAGTCGATCTTAAGGGAAGAAGAATACTTCTTGCCGAAGACATGGAGATCAATGCGGAGATCATGAAGGAAGTGCTTGCCATGAAGGAGGTTGTCACGGAGACTGCCGCAAACGGACGCATTGCTCTTGAGATGTTTAGGGATAGTTCCGAGTCTTATTATGACGCGATATTGATGGACGTGCGCATGCCTGAGATGGATGGCCTTGAAGCGACTGCGGCGATCAGAAATCTTGAGAGAAGTGATGCCAAGAGCATTCCGATCATAGCAATGACGGCAAATGCTTTTGATGAGGACGTTCAGAGATCTCTTCAGGCGGGAATGAATGCACATCTTTCCAAACCCATAGAACCGGAAAGACTGTATCGCTGTCTCGAAGAGCTGATAGAGAGCAGGGCACAGAATGAAAGGAACGAAGGATGAATAACATACTGAAAAGCGTCAGAGCAAAGAGAAAGGTTTTGATTGTTGAGGATGAGAGGATCAACCGCGAGATACTCGGCAACATATTGATGAAGGAATATGACGTCGTTTTTGCCGAAAACGGACGGAGAGCAATTGAACTGTTACGGGATGATGCCGATTCCTTCTCATTGATATTACTTGATCTTATGATGCCCGTTATGAGCGGAGACGAGGTGCTTAGGATCTGTAAGTCAGACGATAAACTGTCGCATATCCCCGTGATTGTTATGACGCAGGAAGAGGATGCCGAGGTTCCGAGCATACGTGCGGGCGCGGATGATTTTATCAAAAAACCATACAACATGCCTGAGGTAATACTGGCGAGGTGTGAGAGGATTATCGAACTGTACGAGAAGAAGGAACTGATCGATTCTGCGGAGACGGATCCGCTTACCGGATTGTACACAAGGGATTTCTTCTTTGAATACATCAGACGGCTTAAGAAATATAATGACGTTCGGATGGATGCCATTGTAATGGACATAGAGCATTTTCATCTGATCAATGAGATATACGGACGAAACGAGGGAGACAGGATATTAAAAAAGATCGCATCCCTGATCACAACGGAGCTGGGCAACGGTTATGGAATAGCATGCAGATGTTCTGCAGATACGTTTTATATCTATTATTCACAAACTTCGGATGAAATCATGTTTGTGGAGCGGATATTGAACGGGATGGCATCGACATCATTTGAGAGTGCAAAGATCAGGCTGCGCATAGGAATTAATAAAAACATTGACGGAAATGATCCTCCGGAGCAATGGTTCGACCATGCAAAACTCGCATGTGACGGACTGCGCGGGGACTATACGAGGCAACTTGCCTACTATGACAGTACTGCCCATGACCGTCAGCTGTATCACGAACGGTTGATACGCGATATTGACAGCTCCATAGCTAATGGAGATTTTATCGTTTTCTACCAGCCGAAATATGCGGTAGACGGTGACAGACCTGTTCTCCGGAGCGCTGAGGCGCTTGTAAGGTGGAAACATCCGGAACTGGGAATGATAAGTCCGGGAGATTTTATACCTTTGTTTGAGAGTAATGGCCTTGTTCAAAAGCTTGATCATTTTGTCTGGGAGGAGGCGGCTGCCCAGATCGCGAAGTGGAAGAAGAAATTCGGAGCTGCAATTCCGGTTTCCGTAAACGTATCAAGGATAGACATTTTTGATCCCGAGCTTGAGGACAGGCTGATCGGCTTATTAAACAAAAATGGTCTGTCAACCAATGAACTGTTACTTGAAATAACGGAAAGCGCGTATTCGGACAGTGCGGTACGCCTCATTGAGGTGGTTAACAACTTGAGGAAGAAAGGCTTTCGCATAGAGATGGACGACTTCGGCTCCGGTTATTCATCGCTTAACATGCTTACCACCATCCCCATAGACGTGCTGAAAATGGACATGAAATTTGTCAGAAACATGCTCAGGGATCAGAAAAGCTTGAAGATGTGCGAGCTGGTGATGGATATATCCAGGTTCCTGGACGTACCCGTTGTGGCAGAAGGGGTAGAGGAAAAGGCTCAGCTTGACGTATTAAAAAGCATGGGGTGCCAGATAATACAGGGATACTTTTTTTCCAAACCGCTTCCGGCTGAGCAGTTTGAAGAACTGATTCAAAAAGAAGCAGAACTCTTTGCTAAGAATTTTTGAATATTTTAGAAAATGGGTTGACACTTCTGAATTTGTGTAGTATATTCAATCCGATATTTTTCAATTTCTGACGGAAACGAAGGAAAGAAAAATGGAATCAGGGCAACCACGAAAGGAGAGCCGACATGTTTCTTCTGAATAATGAAACTAGATATGAAGACAAGCAGTCTATGCAGAATTACGTGCATAGATCTATTTTGCGATATCTAATTTCATATGAGAAGAGATAGGGCCCTTGTTTATTCTTTTGGTATATTTGTTTATTACAAAACCACTTATCTCTTACAGGTAAGTGGTTTTTTTACGATTTGAGTGAATTAAAGTGCCTTCGGGAAAGGTGCTTTGGGAAAAGAAGAGGAGAGATGCAAATGGACGTCAAGATCCGCGTTGCGAATGAAATGGACGCTAAAGAGCTTTTGGAGATTTATGGTTACTACGTGAAGAATACGGCGATCTCTTTTGAGTACGAGGCGCCTTCTTTGGAGGAATTTACGGAAAGGATCCGTAATACGCTGAAAGCATATCCGTATTTGGTCGCAGAGGTGGACGGTAAGGCCAGGGGATATGCTTACGCCGGCAGATTTCATACCAGGGATGCCTTTGCCTGGTCGGCGGAGACTTCCATATATCTCTCGAAGGATTGTCATCGCATGGGACTTGGGAAGCTCTTATATGAAAAGCTGGAGGCGATTTTGAAGGCGCAAAACGTGGTAAACGTTTATGCTGTGGTTGCAGTACCCGCGACAGAGGGAGACCGGTACGTGGACAGAAACAGCGAACGTTTTCATGAAGCCTTGGGTTATAAGACGGTATCCACTTTGCACTGTGTCGGAAGTAAGTTTGGCAACTGGTACGACCTTCTGGAAATGGAGAAATTCCTCGGCGCACACGATGCGCCGCCTAAGCCATTTCTCCCCTTTCCCCAAATTTGTGCCACCGGGGACGGTTCTCCTTGGCACGTTTCTGCCACTGGGGACGGTTCTCCCTGGCATGTTTCTGCCACTGGGGACGGTTCTCCTTGGCACATTTAGTTTGTGTCACTGGGGACGGTTCTCCTTGGCACATTTCTGCCACCGGGGACGGTTCTCCCTGGCACGTTTCTGCCACTGGGGACGGTTCTCCTTGGCACATTTAAAAGTTAAAAAAACGTGCCACGGAGAACCGTCCCCTATGGCACGTGAAGAAAGACGGGAGGAATCAAATATGAGAGTGACAGTGGAAACGGAGAGAATTATTTTAAGGCCTTTGGTACCGGAAGATTATGAGGCGGCATTTCAGTGGTGCGGGGATCCCAAGGTGAACACTTATATGATCTATCCCTTATATCATAAGGCTGAGGACGTAAAGAAATGGCTGGAGAGCAGAAATCTCGAGGATCCGGACGATTATGATCTGGGGCTTGTGTTAAAGGAAACCGGAGAGCTCATCGGAAGCGGCGGTTTTGTCTATGATCCCGAGAAGGATGTTTGGACGGTTGGTTATAACATTCGGGCAGATCAGTGGGGGAAGGGGCTTGTTCCGGAGGCCATGCAGGGACTCCTTGATTTTATACGAAAGACCAGAAAGGTAAGTGCCATCGAGGGAACCTTTGCCAAAGAGAATTACAAGAGCCAGCGCGTTATGGAAAAGCTGGGAATGCATTACGTCTGCGATACGGAGTATGAAAAGCTGGATGGCAGCGAGAAATTTGAAGCGAGATTGTTTCGGAAGGACTTTACTTAAAAATGCATCAAATCTCCATTTCAGGTCCTCGGACGGAAAACATTTTTGGGCAGGAGAGCATATTATCTGATGAATTCGGTGCATTTGATGAAAAGTACCTGATCATTTAGGCCGAAAAGAATGGTCACATTGGCCTAAATAGATTGAAAAGATATGCGTGAGGGGAGAAGAAATATGATTACGGAAGCATATGACGGCATAAGTGAAGCCATTATTTCACCGGGAAAAATATTTGGGGAGCAACAGTCATTTTGTGACATTGCCATTGCCACGTTTTCCAGGGAGATCTTTCCTGCGGTATTAAACGCCTTTCCCCATGAACAAATCAGTGAGATTCGGGCGGCAAACCGGATAAAACCTGTTTATTTGATCGACGTGAGGGGAATGAAGATTGCCTTTTATCTGTCGGAGATCGGTGCCTGCCTTGCGGGGACGGACGTCATTGAGATCAACTGGAAGACGGGGGCGGAAAAGTTTATCTTCTTTGGATCCGCCGGCGGACTGGATAAAAAGGCGACAAAAGGAAAGTACGTGATCCCGACGGAGAGCTACAGGGATGAGGGAATGTCCTATCATTATGCGCCACCTGCGGACTATATCACCATCAGGAATGCGGAAAAACTGGCGAAGCTCTTTACTGAGAAAGGACTCCCTCACGTAGAGGGCAGAGTTTGGACCACGGATGCACTGTATCGTGAGACAAGGGATCATGTCGCGAAGCGTAAGGCGGAAGGGTGTCTCGCGGTGGAGATGGAGCTGGCAGGACTTCAGGCAATCTGCGACTTTCACGGCTTTGAGCTCTATGACTTCCTCGTGACCGGAGACATTGTGGATCAGCCGGACTATACGCCGGAGGGGCTTCACGAGGCAAACCATTCTCTGGATAAATTTTACGTGGCACTGGAGATCGCAAAGTGGATTTCAGCCGGAGCGAAAGAGACAAGGCAATAAAGTGCCAGGAAGAACCGTCCCCGGTGGCATAAACGTGCCAGGAAGAACCGTCCCCGGTGGCATAAACGTGCCAGAAAGAACCGTCCCCAGTGGCATAAAAAAGAGCGGGAGAAAGGAAAAAGCTATGGTTAGATTTGCAAGACAAGAGGAATTGGACAGAGTCAATGAGCTTCGCAAGGAAGTCAATGACCTTCACGTGGAAGGGAGGCCCGACATTTTTAAGCCGGGATTTAATGACGTGCTTCGGGATTACGTCCACGAGATTTGGAAGGATCCGGGTAAGGAGATCGTGGTCTCGGAGAAGGATGGAAGGATCTGCGGTTTTGCAGTGCTCAACTGTATTTACAAGCCGGAGAATCCGTTTATGTTTGCAAGGGATTTCCTCGACGTGGATGAGTTTTGCGTGGATAAGGAATACAGACGGCAGGGCATCGCCCGGGAGATGATCGACTTTATCAAGGAGTTTGCAAAGGAGAAGGGTTTTCAGCGCCTGGAGTTAAACATGTGGGAGTTTAACGAGGGAGCGCTGAAATTCTATGAATCCGTTGGATTTAAAACCTACAGACGCTATATGGACATGGATCTGTGACGAATGTATTTGGAGTGGGGGGAGGAACGCTGATCACGCGTCTGATGGGACGCAGGCAGTGGCAGATCTGTCAAAACGGTGCGTTCAAGACATTAGAGTCGGGAGGCTGAAGAGCAGATGAAATTGTACCATTATTATGAAAAGAACATTGGTCCCTTTCACAGTATTTCAGATCTTCCGGATGAAGAGGCTGAGTCCGTGTTACGGCGCATACGAACGGAAAAGCCGGATGCATTTATGGCAAAGCGACCTGAGGATTACGTGAAAAAGAGAAGATATTTCGAGGGAATCCTGCGGGAGGAGTTCTTAAAAAAGGGCGGGCTGATCGAACGTGATACGCCACATTATTTTGTGGTGGAGGCGGTTCCCTTTTTTGAAAAATGGTATGAGCAGACGGCATATGTAGAAGTGGATGCAGAAAGCTTGGATTTAAGAACGGTTTCGTTCACTTATGGAGATTCGCACCCGACCTTCAGTGGAAAGGTGAAGGATGGAAAGGAATATCGAAATCGCTTATATACCTATGACGAGATAATAAAGATCATCGATAAATATGGACTTCCGCAGATTTGGAATCCGGATTTTAAGCATGGACCGGAGGGTTACGTGGAAGTGCAGGTTTGGAGTGACAGAGGGTTGGAGCGATGGCTGGGGCACCCCTTGTGGCATGGAAGTCCTTACCTGCTTGATAAACTTGTGCCAAATCAGGCATGTGACATAGGGTTCGAACAAGGATGTCAGTTGGCAGTCTATGCCACCAGCAGCAAGGAGATGGCGATCTGTTTTGCACTTGGCTGCGAGGAGAATCGGCCGGGAACATGTGGTCGGCGGACAATGATGCCGGAGTATGGCAACCGTATGGTTTTTGAGGGGTGTCATCCGAGATATGGCAGCAAAGGATATTTGTATCGATTGGA
The DNA here is from genome assembly GCA_900320485.1 of uncultured Lachnospiraceae bacterium. Taxonomy (GTDB): domain Bacteria; phylum Bacillota; class Clostridia; order Lachnospirales; family Lachnospiraceae; genus Acetatifactor. Next base: position 47,113 of record ONSO01000003.1, read on the forward strand.
TTCTAAGGATTTTATTTATGCCATGGGATCCCAGTGGGTCTGTCATCATGAGGTGACACCTGTGGAAAGGATCGAGATCAACGTGGATGACTATTTGGATTTATGTATCATCAGGGACGGTTCTTTTTAATAAGTGGAGGAGAAATGATTCAGGACATATTTCCCAGTAAATTGAAGAATGAATATAAAAACGTGAAAATGAAAAAGGAGGATTGTCTTCTTATTTTTGATCAGGAGGGAAGAATTCTTCTGGGAGAAGAAGGGGATGAGATTATGTTCCCTCTTGGGAAAATGGGGGAAAAGCTTCGCACCGTATACCTATTTTCCATAGATGAAAAAAGATATTTTCTTTGCCTTGAGAAGCTTGAACCGGAGCTGAAAGGGTTTGCTTTCTATGGCATCAGGGACGTGAGAGACCGGTTTCGCGGAAAGGAAGTCTATGCGGTATTTACGGCGTATCATTTGTGGAGATGGTATGCGGATAACGTATTCTGTGGCAGATGCGGGACTTCTCTCGAAATTGACGATAAAGAAAGGGCGCTTAGATGTCCGAAATGCGGAAACGTTATCTATCCCAGAATTAATCCTGCGGTTATCGTGGGAGTGATAAAAGGTGATTGCCTTTTGATCACGCGATATCGGAGAGGGTTTGCACAAAATGCTTTAGTGGCAGGCTTTGTTGAAATAGGGGAAACCTTGGAGGAATGCGTTGCCAGGGAGGTTATGGAGGAGACAGGCATAAAGGTAAAGAATGTCAGGTACTATAAATCTCAGCCCTGGGGAATGGCGCAGGACGTGCTTGTCGGTTTTTTCTGTGAGGCGGACGGAGACGAGGAAATCCGCATGGATGAAACGGAATTAAAATATGCGGAATGGGTTCGCCGCAGTGAGATTGTTTGACAGTCGAACAATGCAAGTCTCACCAATGAAATGATGAGTGTATTTAAGCGGGGCGAGGAACCTGGGTAAATTAGAGTTTGGAAACAGTGTGCGGGCGGAGTTGCCAGTTTTTGAATTTGCCGGGAAGGGGTGTGTGAAATGCCGTTGGTTCGGATAGAGATCATCAGGGGGAAAAGTGCAGAGTATAAGAAGACCATGCTGGACTGCGGACAGGAAGGGCTGATGGAGGCAATTGGAATTGTTGATTGGGACAGGTTTCAGAGAATTGTTGAGATTGACAGGGCCGATTTTGAGACGCCCCCTGAAAAGACGGACGGGTTCACCATCATTGAGATTACCATGTTTCAGGGGAGAAGCAGGGAACAGAAGAAGGCCCTGATCGAAAGTATTACCGCAAAGCTTGGAGAGAGGCTGGGGCTTGCACCGACGGACGTGTTTATTGTGATGCAGGAGCCACCTGATGAGAACTGGGGAATGGGCGGAAAGCAGAGAGAATGACAAAATATTGAGAGGATCAGAAAGGAAAACGTCATGACACAGGAAGAGATGAATGCAACAAATTGGAGTCAGTCGGTGGCAGGAGTATGTTTGAGGGAAGGCAGGGTTTTATTGG
>ONSO01000157.1 GCA_900320485.1 uncultured Lachnospiraceae bacterium
GAACGGGCAAATGAAGAGTATCTGAGATTGGAAGCGGCTGAGCCTGATGCGGACAGACCAAGCAGATCTTACGTATTTCCCGTGGTGGCGCTCTATCGCGCTACGGAGCAGTATGCCCCGGGGGAAGCGCTTGCGATGATGCGCGCCGGCGGAACAAGAATGGGCTTGAAGCTTAAAAAGACATTCCGCGGGATAACGGCGTTGCCCGGAATTCCGACGCTTACGTGGAAAAACATGGATAAGATTGCCGCGAAACTGAGCGAGGGTTACGACGTGGAAAATTTTCTGGTTGAAAAGGATAAATGCTTTATGGACATTGTAGCCTGTCCTTTGCATGACAAGGCGAAGGCTCTCGGCAGTCCTGAGGCGGTACAGATGATCTGCTGCATGGATAAGGAGTACATGAACGGATTTCGCGGAATTGCATATAAAAGGACCAAGTCCGTTGCAGAAGGGGATGACTGCTGTGATTACAGGCTGACAAGGCAATAGCGAGACGTGGAGTGGTGAAAGTGAAAAAGAGGATAGGGTATGCGATATTATTCGCGTTTCTTTTGGTAACGGAAATATTGATCGGAGCGTACGCTACCGGGTGGGTGAGATACTATTTGGGAGACGTGCTGGTCGTGATCCTTTTGTATGCATTGGCAAGGACGGTAAGTCCTGAGAAACCCGCAAAGTGGTATGTATTGCCCACGGGCATTCTGATATTTGCGTTTATCGTGGAATTTTTACAACTGTGGGGATTCTGTGACAGATTTGGCATAACGAACAGATTGCTAAGGATCATCATCGGGACAGGTTTTTCGGTGGTTGACCTTTTATGTTACGTGGCAGGGATCTTGCCTTGTTATTTCGGCGAGTGGCTTGACCGGAGTACGTTAAACGGAAAGGGGTGAGACAATGAAATATACCAAACTCGGGAATTCAGATCTGAACGTATCACGTATTTGCATGGGATGCATGGGGTTTGGAGATGCAACAAGAGGGCAGCACGGCTGGACGCTGGATGAGGAGCATTCCAGAGAGATCATTAAAAGAGGCTTGGACCTTGGAGTGAATTTTTATGATACGGCAATCGCTTATCAGAGCGGAACCAGCGAGCAGTACGTAGGACGGGCGCTTAGAGATTTTGCAAAGCGCGGGGACGTGGTCGTTGCAACGAAATTCCTTCCAAGAACACCCGAAGAGATGGAAAAGGGGATCACCGGACAGCAGCACATAGAAAACATGATAAACGCAAGTCTTAAGAATCTTGGCATGGATTACGTGGATCTGTATGTCTGTCACATGTGGGACTGGAATACGGATATATATGATATCATGGATGGCTTAGATCGCGTCGTGAAAGCAGGCAAGGCAAGATATATCGGAATCTCAAACTGTTTTGCATGGCAGATCGCAAAGGCCAATGCCCTGGCAGAAAAAGAAGGCTTTGCAAAGTTTGTTTCCATCCAGGGGCATTATAATCTGATCTTCCGTGAAGAAGAGCGTGAGATGGTTCCATACTGTGAGGAAGAGAATATTGCACTTACTCCGTATAGCGCATTAGCAAGCGGAAGGCTTTCCAGAAAGCCCGGTGAGGGTGATACCAAGAGAGCTGCCGAGGATACATATGCAAAGTTTAAGTATGATGCTACGGCAGAGCAGGATGCAGTGATCATTGGTCGTGTGGCGGAGCTTGCAGAGAAACACGGCGTGACCATGACGGAAGTATCTCTGGCATGGCTCCTTACCAAAGTGACATCGCCGGTAGTAGGAGCGACTAAACTTCATCATATAGAAGGTGCAGCAAAAGCAGTTGATCTGGAGTTGACTGATGAAGATATTATTTACCTTGAAGAGCCATACGTTCCTCATAAGCTAGCAGGTGTCATGGCTCAGAACAAGAGAAGTGATGCATCAAAGAAACATGTCTGAGAAGCACACAAAGAATATTAGGAGGCGAGAAATAAGATGGCAGAAAAAATCGTACAGACGGCAGGAAGAAATCAGCTTGGAGAATTTGCGCCGACGTTTGCGCATTTAAATGATGACGTACTCTTTGGCGAAGTATGGAATGAGGAATCGATTGACGTGAAGACCAAATGTATTATTACTGTGGTTTCACTTATGGCTTCCGGTATTACAGACTCTTCCTTGATGTATCACCTTCAGAATGCAAAGGTGCATGGAGTCACCCGGGAAGAGATCGCAGCGATCATCACCCATGCCACCATGTACGTGGGCTGGCCGAAGGGATGGGCAGTATTCCGTCTTGCCAAGGAAGTATGGAATGAAGAAGTACCTGAACTGACAGAAAAGGACAGATATCAGAATTCGATATGTTTTCCTATAGGAGAAAAGAATCCTTATGGAGAGTTTTTCGTAGGGCAAAGTTATCTTGCTCCTGTTTCAACTGAGCAGGTACCGGTGTTCAACGTAACCTTTGAGCCGGGATGCAGAAATAACTGGCATATCCACCATGCAAAAAGCGGTGGCGGTCAGATGCTGATCTGCATCGGCGGAAGAGGATACTATCAGGAATGGGGAAAAGAAGCAGTGGAGATGACTCCGGGTAAAGTAATAAACATTCCTGCTGAAGTAAAACACTGGCACGGAGCGGCACCGGATTCATGGTTCTCGCATCTCGCGATCGAGGTTGCCGGGGAAGAGACAAGCAATGAATGGCTGGAAGTTGTATCCGATGAGGAGTACCTTTCTGCACTTCAGGCAGCAGTGGAATAGGCAGAAGCAGTCAGAATCTTGTGGATAATGCAGGAAGCGGTACGTGGCTTGATGGAAAGCGATTCTGCGCCAGAGTATCGGAGGATGACGTCAGATCCTGGATTGAAGAAGTGCGGTAAAGAAAGTTATCCGCTTTTCAAGAATGCACTTTTTCTGTATTTTGCATTGATTTTTTGCCGGTTTTATAGTATACTTTTCAAGTTTAGGTGAGATATAACTGATTCTTGGCTCGAAAAGCGTAAAAGGATGCTTTTTGGGGAAAATAAGGATTTCTGGAGGTTGGAAAACATATGAAGCTCGGCATCGTGGGGCTCCCGAACGTAGGTAAGAGTACCCTTTTTAATTCATTGACCAAGGCCGGCGCAGAGTCGGCAAACTATCCTTTTTGTACCATTGATCCGAACGTAGGCATTGTACCGGTTCCGGATGAGAGATTAAAGCTTCTTGGCGACATGTATAAGTCCAAAAAGGTGACGCCTGCCGTGATCGAGTTTGTAGACATCGCAGGTCTGGTGAAGGGTGCATCCAAGGGAGAGGGACTGGGCAATCAGTTTCTGGCAAACATTCGTGAGGTGGATGCCATTGTACACGTGGTGAGATGCTTTGAGGACGCAAACGTGATCCACGTGGATGGAAGCGTTGATCCCATTCGTGACATTGAGACCATTAATCTGGAGCTGATCTTTGCCGACCTGGAGGTTTTGGAGAGGAGATTTTCCAAGGTGACGAAGGCGGCTAAGATGGATAAGACGCTGGCAAAGGAAGAGGCACTTCTCATTCGCATCAAGGAATGGCTGGAAAGCGGCAAGATGGCAAAGGCCATGGAGATCGAGGATGAAGATGAGCTGGCGCTGATCAGGGGATATAATCTTCTGACCTACAAGCCCGTGATCTACGCGGCAAACGTTTCAGAGGATGATCTGGCGGATGACGGTGCATCCAATCCTTTTGTTCAAAAGGTAAAGGAATTTGCCGCCGGTGAAGGAAGTGAAGTGTTCGCGATCTGTGCCCAGATCGAGCAGGAGATCGCGGAGCTTGAGGATGACGAAAAGACGGAATTCTTGAATGAGCTTGGCGTGAAGGAGTCCGGCCTGGAGAAGCTGATCAAGGCAAGCTACTCTCTTTTGGGACTGATGAGCTTTTTAACTGCCGGAGAAGATGAGACCAGGGCCTGGACCATTAAGATCGGTACGAAGGCACCTCAGGCGGCCGGAAAGATCCACACGGATTTTGAAAGAGGCTTTATCAAGGCGGAAGTTGTGAATTATAAAGACCTTCTGGAACAGGGATCCCTGGCAGCGGCCCGTGAGAAAGGCCTTGTTGGCATGGAGGGAAAGGATTACGTCGTGAAGGACGGAGACGTGATCTTGTTCCGGTTTAACGTGTGACCTTCATAATTCTTAAGAAAAAATAAAAAAATTTTCAAAAAAGTTACAAAAATGAATTTGGAAGATATGGTGGGGACTTGAAGGTATGACCACCATATCTTGTGGAAAAGAGCTTCGCGAAGGGTCGCGAGGCTCTTTTTTGTTGGCTTTTTGGCAAATTTTGGGGCTGAAAAATGCTTGCAAAATCTTAAGAAATGGGGTAGAATTGGCCTATAAGTGGTAGAAAGTGGTAGCAAGTGTTAGAAAGTGGTAGTTTTTACGACTGATGGGCGGTGATCAAGATGTTCATGTGTGAATACAATCATACCGTAGATGCCAAGGGCAGATTGATCGTTCCCGCGAAATTCCGTGAGGTTTTGGGTGATACGTTTGTGGTATGTAAGGGCCTGGACCATTGCCTGTACGTCTACTCCAATGAAGATTGGGATGCTTTTGCAAAGCAGCTTTCCACTTTACCCCTTACAAATAAAGAAGCAAGATCGTTCGTAAGATTTTTCCTCTCCGGAGCAAGTGAAGTAGAGGTGGACAAGCAGGGAAGAATCCTGGTGCCGCCCACGCTTCGGTCTTTCGCAGAGCTGGATAAGGACGTGGTTCTGGCAGGCGTTGGACACAGGATTGAGATCTGGAGCAAGGAGAGATGGGATGGAGAATCCTCCGGCGGAGACATGGACGAGATCGCAGAGACCATGGACAAGCTGGGAATCACCCTGACGCAGTAGGAGGCGAAAGAAGATGGAAGAAATTCAGTTCAATCATTATTCCGTATTGCTGAATGAAACCATCGAGGCGCTCCGCGTCAAGCCAAACGGCATCTACGTGGATGGAACGCTGGGAGGCGGCGGACATGCTTGGCACGTATGTAAAAGACTTGAAGGTGGTCACTTTTACGGAATTGATCAGGACGAAGCAGCCATAAGGGCGGCAAGCGAAAGATTAAAGGAATTTGGCGAAAAAGTCACCATTCTTCGAGATAATTATTGTAATGCGAGGTCCCTGCTGGAGGAACTTGGGGTTCCGAAGGTGGACGGAATCGTCTTAGACCTGGGAGTTTCTTCGTATCAGCTGGATACGGAGGAAAGGGGCTTTTCCTACAGGTATGATGCACCGCTGGACATGCGGATGGATCAAAGGCAAAGCCTGACGGCAAGGGATATCGTAAATGATTATTCAGAGAAAGAATTATACGCGGTCATAAGGGATTACGGCGAAGATCCCTTCGCCAAGAACATTGCAAAACACATTGTAAAAGCGAGAACGGTAAAGCCCATTGAAACAACCTTCGAATTAAATGAAGTGATCAAGGCTGCGATACCTGCAAAGATGCGGGCAAACGGACATCCTTCCAAGCAGACCTTCCAGGCGATCCGAATTGAGTGCAACAGAGAACTGGAAGTGCTGAAAAATGCTTTGGATGACCTGATCGAAATGCTGGCCCCGGAAGGCAGGCTTTGTGTCATCACCTTTCACTCGCTGGAGGACAGAATTGTAAAAAATGCGTTTCGCAGGAATGAAAATCCCTGCACCTGCCCGCCGGAATTTCCGGTATGCACTTGCGGAAAGGTGAGCAAGGGAACGGTGATCACAAGAAAACCGATCCTGCCGGGAGAGAAGGAACTGCAGGAAAACAACAGATCAAAAAGCGCAAAATTAAGGGTATTTGAAAAGAAATAAATTGGGAATCACAGGGGGGCTGGAAAATGGCACGAGACATGGAAAGAGGTTACGCGAGAAGAAATCAGAATTACGTATATGGCAGCGCAGCACCTAAGGTAGACATCCGCCGTGAGATGGAGGATGAAAGACGCGGCCTTCGCGTAAGCCAGACCACAAGAAATAACCGGGCCAACGTTCGTTCCATGAGCCCCGCATACGTTATGGTATTGATCCTTTGCCTTTGCACGGCCGTAGGAGTTATCATTTGGTACGTAAATCTTCAGTCACAGGTAACCAGCCAGGTTTCCGTTATCAACCAGCTGGAATCCAAACTGAATAACATGAGACAGACCAATGATGAAGAGGCTCTTCGCATTGACAACAGCCTTGACCTTGAGGAGATCAGAAGAATTGCCATTGGTGTCCGGCGAAGGCTCCGATTACATGCGCAAAGTTGTGGAGGACTAGGAGAGTTGCAAAACAGGAAGAATCACAATTTCAGCCGTACAAGTCAAAAAAAGGTCCTGGTACTATTTTTTATAGTACTGGCGGCCTTTATATTTCTTTTTACGAGAATTCTGTGGCTGATCAAGAATAATGAGACGGAGTATCAGAAGCAGGTGCTCTCCCAAAGATCCTATGATTCAAAAACGCTGCCGGCAAGAAGGGGAGACATTGTAGACGCGAAAGGCGTTAAGCTGGCAACCTGTGAAAAGGTATATAATCTTGTGGTGGACGCTTCCGTCATGACGACAAAAAACGGAAAGTACGTGGAAAAGACACTGGAGGCGCTGGGACAGTGCTTCCCTCAGCTGGACGTAAATGAGATCAGAAGTTTTGTAAATCAGAATCCGGAAAATCAGTGGCACGTGGTTTTGAAAAAACTGACCTATGACCAGATCAGTGAATTCAAAGTGATGCAGAGTGAGGATAAGGAGATCAAGGGAATC
>ONSO01000065.1:0-8420 GCA_900320485.1 uncultured Lachnospiraceae bacterium
TTTGCAGCGTGGGATGCACGCCCATCTCCTCGATCACCGTCAGCGGATCAAAAAAGTCCACGTAATTCTCGTAATAATTGGCTTCCACGGCCTTTCCCGCTGCAAGGTCAATGACGCAGGCAAACCCAAATACCGCTAGAAGCACCAGTCCGCGCATAAACTGCAGCGAATTCATCTCTGCCAGCTTTAAGCGCTTTTTTTTCAGCAAAATGCCATACAAAACGCCCGGCACGAGGCACAGCCCCACGTAAGGCAACACCTCGATAAATCCCGTCAACGCCACCTTCCAGTAATTGGTCAGGGCGTCCTGTCCTCCCCGGAATACCGCCTCCCAAAGCATGGGCTGCTTAAAGATGTGGAGGTAGGTGATCTGGGCTATGGTCCAAACCGTGGACCACCAGACAAAGACCTGGAACAGGATTTTCTTTCCCTTCCCCTTCACCGGCATTATGATCAGCGTCTCCACCGCCGCCCAGGTAAGGGCAACAAAGATGGTAAACAAAGCGTTTCCCATCTTCATTCCAAAGCTACTGACGTGATATATGAATTCAAGCCATAAAATTAATCCCGATAAACAAAGCCAAGTTATCAGCATCGTACTTTCCCGTCACTTTTTCATTTGTGACCGGAAGATAAGGCTCCCAAGATAGCCAAAGATCAGTGCAGCGGAACATCCCACCGCCCCGGCCTTAAACCCGCCGGCAAACAGTCCAAGGATTCCCTGCTCCGAAACAGCCTCCCTCACACCCTTCATCAGCACGTTTCCAAAGCCCAGAAGCGGCACGCTTGCTCCCGCTCCCGCAAACTCCAAAAAAGGCTCATAAAGGCCAATGCCACTGAGCACGACGCCCGTCACCACCAAGAGTACCATGATCCTTCCCGGCATAAGCTTCGTCTTCTCCATCAAAAGCTGCACCAGGGCACAGATCAGGCCTCCCACCAAAAACGCTCTCACGTAATCCATGCGCTACCCCTTTCCTGAAAAGTACTAAGAATAGTGTCTGCAATTATCCGCGCATTATGTATCCGGGCGCTTCATCTTCCGGTCCATTTTCTGCAATTTCTTTCGTTACTATCTGTCGTTTCCTGCTTTTGTTTCCTGCTTTTGTCTCTGCTCTTGTTTCTGCTTTTGTTTCCGCTTTTGTTTCCTGCTTTTGTTTCCTGCTTTTGTTTCCGCTTTTGTTTCTGCTTTTGTTTCTGCCTTTGTTTCCGTCTATGCCTTAGATCTCGGCAATGACTTCCACTTCGCAGAGCACGTCCTTGGGCAGAGCCTTGACTGCCACGCAGCTGCGGGCCGGCTTCTCCGTAAAGTACTTTGCGTAAACCTCGTTAAAGGTTGCAAAATCCTTCATGTCCGCAAGGAAGCAAGTGGTCTTGACCACCTTCTGGTAACTGGTGCCTGCTGCCTCCAAAAGTGCGCCGACGTTCTTCATTACCTGCTCGGTCTGCGATACAATGTCCGTCCCCTCGATCTGGCCGTTTGCAGGGTTGATGGGAATCTGTCCGGATGCAAAAAAGAGGTTTCCGGTGATAATGCCCTGAGAATAAGGGCCGATTGCCGCAGGTGCTTTTTCCGTTGCTATTTTCTTCATGTTGTCCATCCTTTCCGTGAACCGATCTTCACGTACGATTTATTTTTCCACTTCCGGTTCGTCAAACTCCACCGTCACGTAGAATCCCCTGGGATTCTCCACCACTTCCTTTACCACGCCCTCCTTGGATTTCAGGCGGTTGCGAAAAGGAATGTTGGGTGACATGGCAAGGGAGGGATCAATGGTATAATAGTAATTGCTGGGGAGCACGCCCTCCGTCACGGTAATCTTCTGCCCCGCTTCCACAAGGCCCGGGCGCTCCATCTTAAATTCCATCAGTCTCATTTTCTACCTCCCTTTCCTGACTTTTCGCCAAAAAAGCTCCACTCACATTCTATCAGCATGCCACTTATTTTACAAGGGAAAAACCATACTTTCCTCCGTAAATATTTTACTTTTCCGGGGCCTCGAGGACAAGCGCATGACAAATTCCGGGCACGGTCTTCCCCTCATTGAAGCTGGTCTTTGACAGCAGGGCCCCGGTAGGCATAAAGAGAACCCTTTTCCAAAAGCCTTCCTCCAACTGCTTTAGAACGTAAGCAGACAGAGTCGCCGCGCAGCATCCGCATCCGCTGCCGCCTGCGTGTACGTCCTGCGTTTTTGTGTCATAGATCAGCGTCCCGCAGTCCAAATGCTTTTCAGAAAGCTCCAGTCCTTCCTTGGCCAGCAGGTCCAAAAGCGCCGTTCGGCCAATGTTTCCAAGGTCTCCCGTGATGATGCAGTCGTAATCCTCAGGCCCTCTCCCAAAGTCCTCAAAATGCCGAAGGACCGTGGATGCCGCCGCCGGTGCCATGCAGGCTCCCATGTTCATGGAATCCTTTAACCCAAGATCCACGATCCGCCCGATGGTCATGCCCCGTATGAGCGCCCTGCAAGGTTGCTTCCTTTGAGCCTCGCAGGCTCCGCCTTCCTGCTCCTTGCCTGCACCTGTTTCCTGCTCCCTGCCTGCACCTGTTTCCTGCTCCTTGCCTGCTCCTGCTTCCTGCTCCTTGCCTGCTCCTGCTTCTTGCTCCTCGCAGGCTCCGCCTTCCCCATCCGCGGCATGCATCCGTTTTAAGTCTTGCTTCTCCAGCACAAAGGCGCCGCTCCCCGTCACGGTCCAGCTGGCCGAAAGCGGCCTTTGGTTGCCATATTCCAGCGGGAATCTAAATTCACGCTCCGCGCTGGCAAAATGGCTGGAGGTAACGCAGGCCACCCGCTCCGCAAACCCGCCCGCAATGGTCATGGCCCCCAAAGCCAAAGCCTCTCCGCAAGTGGAGCAGGCTCCATAAATCCCAAATAGCGGAATCCTGAAATCGCTCAGTCCAAAGGAGCTTGCAATGGACTGTCCCAAAAGGTCTCCCGCAAATATATACCTGATCTCCTCCGGCGTAACTCCCCCCTTTTTCATGGCAAGACACAGCGCCTCCTTTTGAAGCACGCTCTCTGCCTCCTCCCAGTTCTTTGCGCCAAAGGAATCATCCTCTCCCACCTTGTCAAACAAGGCTCTCAGAGGCCCTTCTCCCTCCTTTGTCCCTACCACGCTGGCGCTGGCTGCAATGCAGACCGGCTCCTCCAGCCGTACGCTGGCCTTTCCCAAAAACCGTTCCATGCTTTTCTTCCTTTCCCGGCGCCCTCCGCGCCCTTTCCGCCGCCGGATCACTTTCCGCGCGCTTAAGTTTCCTCCACCGGATTTTTCCCGTCTTCGGCTTTCCCCCCGCCGGATCATTTTCCGACTTGCGTTTATTTTTTGTAAGCTTCGCCGGTTTTATTCTTACTCCTGCCAAATTGCATGCTTATCCGTTCGTCATACAGACAAAAAAATCGCTTAAGCCAAAGGCTCAAGCGATTTCCGTAAAAACCATATCTAACTTTATTCCGTAACGTCCTTTACAAAGTTTGTTACAACATAGAGTACCAGGCCGTTAAATTCAACCCTGGACCAGCCGGAATCAATGCTGATGCCGGTTCTTCTGGCCGTCAGGCCCGATTTCAGCTGTGCGCTGACAGTTGCCTTACCCTGCGCGGTGCTGGGTTCCGTACGAAGGTTTACGTAATCCTCCGTGGTCACAAGCTCATCGCAATCACGGAAAATCACAACGTAACCGTCAGAGGTCATAACCCGGTTGTCCGGATCTTCCGGCTCCTTCGTCTTGTAGTCTCTGTCCGTTGTCAAAAGATAACTGATGGCATAGCATTCATTTCCGTCAAAGATCACCTTCGACCAACCCGTCTCGCGGTTAATACCTACGCGCTTCAAAAACTGTCCGTTACGAAGCTGTCCCGCAACGGTGGTAATGCCTTCCGTGCTGGGCTGGATCCTGATGACTGCGGCATCCTTCGCCGTAACGTCCTCGTCCACCGCCTCGAAGGCCATGGATGAGTCTCCGTTGACGGGATCCTTTTCCGCGAAATCACTGCTTACGGACTGGTTTCCCAATTCATCTTCCGCCACCAGCGTTTCCGAAAGTGACGGGGATACCGGCACTTCCACGTTTCCGATCTGCGTTCTCGGCTCCTTATGCGTTGTCTTCCAGACAATGGTGCAGATCAATGCCGCCACCGCCACTAAAATGGCAAAGGTGATCAGCATGTTAACAAATCCGCCCTGATCCTCTTCAAATTCTGAATAATTTTCTGCTCGTTCCCGATTCTTTCCCGGCATTCCTGCCTCCTATTCCATTTCCGGATCCTTTCCGGAAACCTATTCTTCGCCTACGCCTGATATTTCTCGCTCTGTCTGCGGATCAGCTCGGCATCCTCAAAGTAGTTGATCCTCATGGCACTCTTCACCTCAGACAAAGTCTGGGCTGCTGCCTCTCTTGCAACCTCGCTGCCCTTCCTCAGGATCTCGTAAATCGCCGGGATGTCCTTCTCCAGCTCCTTACGGCGATTTCTGATGGGCTCCAGGGTTTCCTGCATGATCTTCTCAAGGAAACGCTTAACCTTTACGTCGCCAAGGCCGCCTCTCCGATAATGTGCCTTCAGCTCATCCAGATTTGCATAGTCCTTAAGGTATCTGTCAAAATGCTCCGGCTTGCAGAATGCATCCAGATAAGTAAACACGGTATTTCCCTCGATATGACCGGGATCGCTGACCTGAAGGTGAAGGGGATCCGTGTACATGCTCATGATCTTCTTGCTGACTTCCTCAGCAGGGTCGGAAAGATAAATGCAGTTTCCAAGGGACTTGCTCATCTTTGCCTTACCGTCGGTACCGGGCAGTCTCATGCAGGCCTCGTTCTGGGGCAGAAGCGCCTCGGGCTCTACCAAAACGGGCTTGTCCGGCGCATACTCCGAATTGAACTTATGCACGATCTCGCGGCACTGCTCGATCATGGGAAGCTGGTCGCCGCCCACGGGAACGGTCGTTGCCTTAAATGCGGTAATGTCGGCCGCCTGGCTGATGGGATAAGTGAAGAAACCAACGGGAATGCTGGCTTCAAAATTTCTCATCTGGATCTCACTTTTCACGGTGGGGTTGCGCTGCAGTCTGGAAACCGTTACCAGATCCATGTAATAAAAGGTCAGCTCGCACAGCTCCGAGATCTGGGACTGGATGAACAGATTGGACTTCTCGGGATCAAGTCCGCAGGACATGTAATCCAGCGCCACCTCAATAATGTTTTCCCTGACCTTTTCAGGATTGTCCATGTTGTCCGTCAGCGCCTGCGCGTCCGCGATCATGATGTACGTCTTATCATATTCTCCGGAATTCTGAAGCTCCACTCTTCTGCGGAGGGAACCCACGTAATGTCCGATGTGAAGTCTTCCGGTTGGTCTGTCACCCGTTAAAATAATCTTGCTCATGCTATTCCTAACCTCTTTCCGTCCGGCTTTTCCCACCGGCATTTCCCGTTATTCTCATAACGCCTAACTCTTATCATACCATCATTTGCCGCATACGGCAAGTAAAAAAAAAGAGGCCGGCGATTTACGCCGGCCCCCGCTTATTTTGTAAGTAACATCATGACCTCGTTGCTGCGGCTGATGAACTTTGTCATCTCCTCCGCATTCAAAGGTGCATGCTGGATCTTTGCAAGATCATACAGCTGCTCGCAGATCATGGTGGCGTTTTCCCCGTCCTGATGCTCCGTCACGTACTGAACCAGAGGATGATTTGCGTTCAGGATCAGGGTCTCGCCCTCGTCTCCCATTCCGGGCATTGTCATGCCGGGCATGGAGTACATCTTCATCATGTCAGCCATTCTGCGGCTTTCCTCAGAGAGGGTGATGACGGAAGAAACCTTCTTGTTCTTCAGCTTCTCCACCTTTACGGCAAGCTTGTCCTTCTTCAGGATCTTGCGGAACAGCTTCTCCAGCGTGCCGGACTGCTCTTCCAGTTCCTTCTCAGCCTTCTTGGAGGTCTTTGCCTTCATGGCTTCGTTGACGTCCGCATCGATGCGCTGGAACTTCACGCCCTCATTCTTGCTCTCGAGCTGAGAGATAAAGGGCTGGTCAATGTTATGGGTCAGGATCACGGCATCCATCTTTGCAGCCTTGAACATGCTGATATACTGGCTCTGCTGTTGCTCGTCGGTCACGTAGTAGATGATCTTTTCTTTCTTCTCCTCTTCCTGACTGCCATCAGCCGCATCCTCGGAGGCATCGGCATTCTCAACGATCTCAGCCTCCACCTTTTCGCCGTTTTCGTCAACGGCGCTGCCGGACTTGTCCTCCGATTTTTCTTCGCCGTCTTCCACGTCGGTGGGCTTCACCTCAAGGCACTCGGGCAAGGTCAGGTACTTGCCGTCCAGGTTCTTAAAGAGAATGTAGTCGTTCATCTTCTCGCAGAACTTGTCGTCCTTCAGGCAACCATACTTGATGAAGGGACTGATGTCATCCCAGTACTTGTCGTACTCTTCCTTCTCCGTCTTGCACATTCCGGCAAGCTTGTCTGCCACCTTCTTGGTAATGTACTCGGCGATTTTCTTAACGAAGCCGTCATTCTGAAGGGCGGAACGGGAAACGTTAAGAGGCAGGTCAGGACAGTCGATGACGCCCTTTAAGAGCAACAGGAATTCGGGAATGACCTCCTTGATATTGTCGGCAATGAATACCTGATTATTGTATAATTTAATGGTTCCCTCAATGGATTCATACTCCATGTTGATCTTGGGGAAGTAGAGGATGCCCTTTAAGTTAAAGGGATAATCCATGTTCAGGTGGATCCAGAACAGGGGCTCCTTGTAATCGTGGAACACCTTGCGGTAAAACTCCAGATACTCCTCCTTGGTGCACTCGTTGGGATGCTTGGTCCAGAGGGGATTGGTCTCGTTGATCAGCTCGGGACGCTTCTTGATCTTGAATTTTTTCTCCTCTTCCTTCTTCTCGGAGTTCGCAGCTTCGTCCTTGTTTTCCTCTTTCTTTTCCGGCTGGATCTCCTCAACCACCTGGTCATCGGAAAGAAGCTCGCCCTCCTTTACGATCTGGGTCTCCTTGGTGTCTGCCTTGGAAAGATAGATCTCCGTGGGCATAAAGGAACAGTACTTTTTCAGAACCTCTCTTGCCTTGTATTCGTTACAGAATTCCAGGCAATCCTCATTCAGGAACAGGGTGATGGTCGTGCCGACCTCGGTGCGGTCGCCGTCCTCCATGGAGAATTCGGTTCCGCCGTCACACTCCCAATGAACGGCCTTTGCGCCCTCCTTATATGACAAGGTGTCAATGTGTACCTCGTCTGCCACCATGAATGCGGAATAAAAGCCCAGTCCGAAATGTCCGATGATCTGGTCGGAATTGCTCTTGTCCTTATATTTCTCAATGAAATCCGTGGCGCCGGAGAATGCGATCTGGTTGATGTACTCCTCAACCTCATCCGCCGTCATGCCAAGTCCGTTATCCTTGAAGGTCAGGGTTTTCTTCTCCGGATCCACGATCACGTCAATCCTTGCCTTATATCCTTCGGGAAGGGTATATTCACCCATGACGTCAAGCTTCTTCAGCTTCGTCACTGCGTCACAACCGTTGGACACAAGCTCCCTGTAGAAGATGTCGTGGTCGGAATAAAGCCATTTTTTAATAATGGGGAAAATGTTTTCGCTGTTAATGGAAAGACTACCTTGTTTTGCTGCCATCTTTTTTTACCTCTTTTCATTTCAAATTTTGGCAATGGTGTATCTTCACTAAAACCTAGTGTAGTCCTCTCGATTTTAAAAGTCAACAAAAAATTAGCACTCATTTTGCGTGAGTGCTAACAATTTCTTGAAAACCCTTATGGCACAAGGGATTCCGCATTTCTAAAATTTTCATTAACCGCAGATCACAGGGCTGGGCTTTATTGCAGGGCCGGGCTTTGTTGCAGGGCTTTTGCTTTGGTTGCAGGGCTGGGATCTGTTGTCTGACCGGGATTTTGCTTTGGCTGCAGGGCCGGGATTGTTGTCGGGCCGGGATTTGTTGCCGGACTTTTGCTTTGGTTGCAGGGCAGGGATCTGTTCCGCGCTTTGGCTTTGGTTGCAGGGCCGGGATTTGTTGTCGGGCCGGGATCTGTTGCCGGGCTTTTGCTTTGGTTGCAGGGCAGGGATCTGTTCCGCGCTTTGGCTTTGGTTGCAGGGCCGGGATTTGTTGTCGGGCCGGGATTTTGCTTGAGATTCCTTGCTTGCGCTAACTTTCCTTGCTGGGGAAGAATTTTTCGTATATTTCGAAAAAGTCTGCTGCCGGAAGCGTACTCCCCTTCACCAGTCCCACTTCCTCCCAGGCGCTTTCGTTCAGCTTTCGGGCCAGTTCTTCCACAAATTCGTCATACTCTTTTCCAAAGACCTCATTTCTCCGCTGCGCCAGAATCTTTTTCTTGTTCTCCTGCGTCTCCTCCGCGTCAAAGGTACTGATACATTTCAGCACGTGGTAACC
>ONSO01000065.1:8491-21680 GCA_900320485.1 uncultured Lachnospiraceae bacterium
CAAAGGAATAGGTCACGGTGGCGTCTTCGCTGTATCTGGAGGCAATCTCTTCAAAGCTCTTCTTGCCCTCCACGGCTTCTTCCCGGATCTTCACCGCCTTTTCATAAGCCTCATTTTTCTGCGCCGTCTGGAAAGGCACCCAATTGCCGTCAGCATCTTTGCTGCCGGTGCGGATGAGCACGTGCTGAATGGTAATGATCCTGGCCTCATCATCGCTGATCTCAGGATTGACGTCTCCCGTGATCTCCAGATATACCTTATTGGCCATGGCATACTGCTCAAAAAGATTCTGCACTGCCTCTTCCGTAACGCCAAGATCTTCCTTCTGGTCCTCGCTCATGCGCCCAAAATAATCCTTTGCCGCTGCTTTTGCGAAGTTCTTTTCCTGATCATCCAAGGTAATCCCTTTACTCTTTGCCAAAAGATACATGGACTTGATCTGCGCCGCCTTCTCCAGTACTTTTTCCTTAACGTACTCTTCCAACGTCACGCCGTCCAAAGAGGTATTCCAGATCTTGTCGCCATAGACCTGCTCGTATTCCTTTTGTGTAGTTGTCATAAATATCATCATTTCCGGCGTCGTGCAGATCTCGTCGCCCACGCGGAAAATCTCGTTTTTTCCAAGCATCTTGGTAAAGACCACCTTGGAGCCATCCTTTTTCTTCCCACATGCGGAAAACAGGATTCCAAATAAAACAATGATCACGACAATCCCCAAAACAAAGGGAAGTAACCGGATCGCGATCCTAAGCCATTTCTTTCTTCTTCTCATCTATGTCAACCCGTCTGCCAAATATTATGATCGTCCTTAAACTGCCGTCACTCATCCATCATAACGTAAAAATCCTCCCCTGACAACCCCGTGCCATCGGGGACTGCCACCGGGGACGGTTCTCTCTGGCACAAACATGCCAACGGGGACGGTTCTCTCTAACGTGCCACCGGGGACGGTTCTCTCTGGCACAAACGTGCCAACGGGGACGGTTCTTCTTGGCATAAAAAAGCCACCCAAGGATGCCCGAAGGCCCCTGGAGTGGCATAAGGAGGACTAGTTTGCGAACAGAGGGGTGGACAGATATCTGTCTCCGGAATCAGGAAGCAGAACCACAATGTTCTTCCCCTTGTTTTCAGGTCTTGCCGCGAGAATCGCACCTGCCTTCAGCGCTGCGCCGGAGGAAATGCCGACCAAAATGCCTTCGCTCACGGCAAAACGCTTTCCTTCTGCGAATGCATCGTCATTTTCGATGGTGATGACCTCATCATATACGCTTGTGTTCAAAGTATCCGGAACGAAGCCTGCACCAATGCCCTGAATCTTATGCGCTCCGGCGGTTCCTTTGGACAAAACGGGGCTGGTCGCGGGCTCAACCGCAACAACTTTTATGTTCGGATTCTGGCTCTTTAAGTACTCGCCAACGCCGGTCACGGTACCGCCGGTACCAACGCCTGCGACAAAAACGTCAACCTTTCCGTCGGTCTGCTCCCAGATTTCAGGACCGGTAGTTGCCTTATGCGCTGCAGGGTTTGCAGGATTTACAAACTGCCCTAAAATAATGGATCCGGGGATGGAAGCATTCAGCTCCTCCGCCTTTGCGATGGCTCCCTTCATGCCCTTAGCGCCTTCCGTCAAAACGATCTCCGCGCCATATGCCTTCAAAAGGTTTCTTCTCTCAACACTCATGGTCTCAGGCAAAGTAAGAATTGCCTTATATCCCTTTGCCGCTGCCACTGCCGCCAGGCCAATGCCCGTATTTCCGGACGTAGGCTCAATAATGGTTGCACCGGGCTTCAAGAGTCCCTTTGCCTCTGCATCCTCGATCATGGCCTTCGCAATTCTGTCTTTCACGGAACCGGCAGGATTTAAATACTCCAGCTTAGCCAGAAGCACTGCATCCTTCACTCCCGCGCTCTCAGCATAACGCGAAATCTCCAAAATAGGCGTCTTTCCAATCAGTTCCAATGCGCTTTTCTTAATGTCTGCCATAATCTTTTTCCCCACTTTCTCCTGAAATCATCAGGTTCATTTACTTGCTTTTGTTTTGTTTGATCTGCCATCTGACAGCCTGCCCCGCATCTTCACTTAACGAACCAGAGCTGCCATCTAGCCGTTTTTCTGCTTGTCAGTTTCTTGCTCGAACCTTTTTTGTCTGATTGCATGTCTCTTTCTTGCTTGAACCTTTTTGCATGTCTGTTTCTTTGTTTCTTATTTCCTATGTGTTTAATAGGTTATGTATGGATTATAGCACGTTGAAGTTGTTTGTCAATCCTTTTTTTGAAATTTCTTAATTCATTTTCCGGAATTTCTTACATTCTTGCTTTTCCTTTCTCTCTTTCCAGGAAAAGCTCCTTCTCGCTTTCCTTTCTCTTTTTCCATGGGAAATGCGTCTCTTAGAAGATTTTTAATGCATTTTACCGTTTCAACCAATCATTACATCATTTTGGCTGTAAGAAAAAAGAAACAGAAAAGAAAAAATACCGTCACCTGTAAAAAATCTTCTTTCCTTACGGTAAAAATCTTGTAAGCACTCGTATGGTCAGGCCTTATCAACGGATTTTCATCTAAAAATGAAGTAAAATCTACCGTTCATGGAGCCATTTTGTCGAGTTTGGCTGTAATTCTTTGAAAATCGATTTTTTATGTTACCGTTTAACACGCGTCTAACGCACAGCTTACAGTAAAACTCCCTCACATGCGCTAATTTCCACTCAAGATATGCCTCCCGGCTTGCCGTCCATTCCCTTACGTCGATTTTCGCCCCCTTCGTTACCTTCTCCCCTGCCTCCTTTTCCCCTTCGCTTCGTCCATATCCTCCCCTGCCTCCCTTTTCCCCTTCGCTTCGTCCATATCCTCCCCTGCCTTCCTTCGCACCGGCTCCACCGCCATATCCTTTTCTAAAGTCCAAATTGCCGCCTAAAAGATTCCTCTTGATTACCTACTAAATCCATGTTATTATAGTAAATAGATATGATCAATCACATTCACGGGTAAACGGAAGCACTGATAAAATGGCGTCTGGCAGGCTTGCTTTGCTCAAGCCCCATAAATGCCCTTTCCGTCACCGGAATACCAAAAATAACAAAGGAGGTTCCCATGAAAATATCCACTAGAGGTCGTTATTCCCTGCGCATGATGATCGACTTGGCGCAGCATTACGGAGAAGGTTTCATAGCCCTGAAGGACATTTCCGAACGCCAGGACATTTCAAAAAAATATTTGGAGCAGATCATTCCCTTCCTCAACCGAAGCGGACTGCTCATCACAAACCGCGGCCACATGGGCGGTTATCAGTTGGCCAAGCAGCCCTCCGAGATTACGGTAAACGACATTCTTGTCAGCGCCGAGGGAAGTCTTTGTCCCGTAAGCTGCATGGAAAATGATCCCAATCTTTGCCCCAAGCAAGACTTTTGCCTTACGCTTCCCATTTATCAGGGGCTCTATAAAGTAACCACGGATTACCTCAGCAGCATCACCTTGGAGGACGCCATTACTGGCTTTGGCAACGGCGGAACCTATTCCATCTGACGTGAACTGCCAAGCTTAAACCGAAGTACGACAGAGCAAAGAAGCCAAAACCGGTATACGCCAGAGCCATTGAGAATCAGAAATCCTCAGCTCCAGGCATCATTATGAATGTTAAAAGAGCCACTGGGCAAGCTCCCAGCGGCTCTTTTCTCATACCCCAAACGTGCCAGCGAGAACCGTCCCCAGTGGCACAAGTGGCACAAAAAAACGTGCCAGCGAGAACCGTCCCCGCTGGCACGTTTGGTTTTTATTTGATTACGTGGATCCAGCCCTTAGGTGCTTCAATGCGGCCCATCTGGATACCGGTGAGGGTATCATACAGCTTCTTGGTGATGGGGCCCATCTCCTGCATGCCGCTGGGCAGGCAGATCTCCTTGCCATGGTCAACGATCTTACCAACGGGTGAGATTACGGCTGCGGTTCCGCAAAGGCCACACTCAGCCATGTCGGCAACTTCCGCCAGGGTAACCTCTCTCTCTTCTGCCTCCAGTCCCAAGTACTCCTTTGCTACGTAAATCAGGGATCTTCTGGTGATGGAAGGAAGAATGCTGTTGGACTTCGGGGTAACAACCTTGCCGTCCTTCGTTACAAACAGGAAGTTTGCGCCGCCGGTCTCTTCCACCTTGGTACGGGTTGCGGGATCAAGGTACATGTTCTCGTCATAGCCCTCCTTATGTGCGGTAACGATGGCATGAAGGCTCATTGCATAGTTCAGACCGGCCTTGATGTGACCGGTTCCGTGAGGTGCCGCACGGTCAAAATCGCTGACCTTGATGGTAATGGGCTTTGCGCCGCCCTTGAAGTAAGGTCCAACGGGCGTCGTCAGAATTCTGAACTGATACTCGTCAGCAGGCTTCACGCCGATAACGGGGTTGCTGCCGAACATGTAAGGACGAATGTAAAGGGTTGCGCCGCTGCCATAAGGAGGAACAAAAGCCTCGTTGGCTGCAACCACCTGATTCACTGCATCAATGAAACGCTCCTTGGGGAAAATGGGCATCTCCAGTCTCTGTGCGGACTGCTCAAGACGCTCTGCGTTCAGGTCAGGACGGAAGGTGACAATGTGACCATCTTCAGTGGTATATGCTTTCAGGCCCTCAAACACGGTCTGAGCATACTGAAGAACGCCTGCACACTCGTTCAGGACGATGTTGGAATCAGTCGTGATCTGGCCGTCATCCCATGCGCCGTTCTTAAAGTAGGATACGTAGCGGTAATCCGTCGGAATGTACCCAAAGCCAATGTTGCCCCAGTCAATGTTTTTCTTTTCCATGTCAAATCCCTCTTTTCCATAAAGTTTGAATCACTCAGGATACCATTTGCCAAATAATCAATAACGCCGTTTCTGCCCATGGCTCTGAATAATTTCAAGATTTTATTCAATTATCGACCTTCTTTTTAAAAAAGTCAATATAAAGTCTTAACTGATTCCGTGGTGAATTTAATCAAAAAAGTGCCTTCAAATCCTCTCCAGGCACTTTCCAGATTAAATTCGCTCGTATTTTAGAAATTGATAGGGCAAGTCAAAATAGGTCTGCTCATCACTTTCCGCCGTTATCTGCCAATTGAGATCCTTGTCAAGATTAGGAAAATAAGTGTCTGCCTCGTACTCGTGATCGACCTTCGTGACGTGTGCCACCGTGCAATATGGCAGGAGTTGCTTATAAATACTGTCCCCGCCGATCACGTAGATATCCTCATCCTCATAATTCTTTAACTCTTCCAAAAGCGCCTCCAGCGAATGTACCACGATCGCATCCTTCACCTTGAAATTCTTGTTTTTCGTGAGAATGACGTTGGTGCGGTTCTTTAACGGCTGTCCCTGCGGAAAAGTCTCCAGCGTCTTACGCCCAAGCACCACGACCTTGCCCGTCGTCTCCTCCCTAAAATGCTTCATGTCGTTTGGGATCGAAACCAAAAGTTTATTCTTATTGCCAATGGCCCAGTTATTATCTACCGCCACAATCAAATTCATGAAGCCATACCCCCTTACCCTCTTGTCACCTTTTCCAGCTCCTTCACATATTTCTGCGTCGCTTTTTCCAACTTTTCAAGCTGTTTTTTCTCCAGTTTGTCCAATTTACCGTCGTCTTTCAATGCCCCTCGTCTACAAGCCATCAAAAAGTTTTTGCAATTCATTATCTGATTCGTTATCTCAAGCCTGATATAACTGTTCATCTATGTTTTTACCCGCTTTCCGAAACATCTCTTGTGCCCGTACAAATTAGCAGGCAAAGGCCAGCCTGCCCATACGCGGCGCTGAACGCGACCAGGCCCTGTAAAGAAAGATTCTAGATGGCTATCGGGATGTCCTTGATCTGCTCGCCCGTTACGTAATTTTCTACCTTCACGTCGTCCCGGGTGAATTTGTAGAAGTCTTTTACTTCCGGGTTCAGCCAGAATTTCGGCGCAGGATAAGGCTCCCTGGAGATCAGTTCCTTGATGATTGGCACGTGACGGTCATAAATGTGCGCGTCCGCGATAACGTGAACCAATTCTCCTGCCTCCATGCCAGACACCTGCGCGATCATGTGAAGAAGCACGGCGTACTGTACCACGTTCCAGTTATTCGCCGCCAGTACGTCCTGTGATCGCTGATTCAGCACTGCATTGAGCGTCAGCTTATCCGCTCCGGGCTTTTGCGTCACGTTGAACGTCATGCTGTAGGCGCAAGGGTACAGATTCATTTCGTGCAGATCCTGATGCACGTAAATGTTCGTCATGATGCGGCGGCTGAAGGGGTTATTCTTCAGATCGTAGAGCACGCGGTCCACCTGGTCCATCATGCCTTCCTTGTACTGGTGCTTTACTCCAAGCTGGTAGCCATAGGCCTTTCCGATGGAACCATCCTCATCCGCCCACTCATCCCAGATGTGACTGTGCAGGTCGTGGATGTTGTTGGACTTCTGCTGCCAGATCCAAAGGATCTCGTCAGTGGCGGACTTTAACGCCGTCTTTCTAAGCGTCATGATGGGAAACTCTTTTGAAAGGTCGTAACGGTTCACCACGCCAAATTTCTTGATGGTGTAGGCGCTGGCGCCATCCGGCCAATGTGGCCTGACCTTCTCTCCCTCCGTGCTCGTTCCATTCTCTAAAATGTCCTTACACATATTGATAAATATGGTATCTGCGTAACTCATGCTCCTTCTCCTCTTCTATTTATTTTACTCCCCTAGTCTTGAACTCCATGGACTTATGCTCCCTCGACAGCCCTAGGTTTTCCATGGGTTGCGCCCGGCTTTCTTTTCGATTGCTTTTCACCTTTTACTGACTTTCGACCAGGTTCCATTGCTTTCTTTTCGATTGCTTTTCACCTTTTACTGGCTTTCGACCAGGTTCCATTGCTTTCTTTTCGATTGCTTTTCGCCTTTTACTGGCTTTCGATCAGGTTCCATTGCTTTCTTTTCGATTGCTTTTCACCTTTTACTGGCTTTCGACCAGGTTCCATTGCTTTCTTTTCGATTGCTTTTCACCTTTTACTGACTTGTAGCCGATGTTTCAAGCGATTTTCAGTGGAAATTACCGTCATGCCACTCTTTTTCCGCATTCAGACGGTATCGTCCTCATTTCATTTTTCGATTATTACCGTCTTCTTTTCATGGCAGACCGTTTGTACGGTACTGTTTTCAAATTCAATTTTCATCCATTACCGTAAATAATCTCATTCTTATTCCCCCTACGGTAATGCAGAAACTTAAGTTTTCCATCTGCCACCGCCAATTTTTCCAAAAACTCAACACTGGCGGTAAAATCTTGAAATCTAATTTTTTTGACTGCCGTAATTTATGATAAAACTATGGTTATGGCTGTAATTATCTCATTCTTCTTGATTTTTGCTACCGCCAAAACCGCTGTTTTAAGCAATTTGGCGGTAGCAAACAAAAATATCATCAAATATCCCTCAGCCTAGGCAGGCGAGGTGCCCGCTTATGCCTTGAGTTCAGCTATAGGCCGCACCTTTCTTGGCTTGAACAGCGAATTCTCTCGTCCTTGGTTCAATCGGGAAAGCTATGTCTTTCCTGACTTACGCATCGATCCCTCCCAACCTTACAATCACACGATGCCTTGCCGGATGGCCCTGGTAATGTCGTCACCCGAGACCACCGTCAGAACCTTGGCGCCGTATTTCTCTTCAAGGAGCTTTGCGCCACTCTCATGATGCGACTTCATGTCCTTCTCATAGCGATCCACGATGGCAACCACCGCAACCACCTGCACTTTTGCGATCTCACGAAGTTTTTCGATCCGCTCGATGATCGTCTTTCCGCTGTTGACCAGGTCATCCACGATCACGACTCGCTCACCGTCCTCCAGGGTATGCCCGCAGAGAATCCGGCCTCTTGAATCCGGCACCCTTCTGTCATGACAGTAGTTTACCGTCACGCCATACTTACTCGCCAGCGCCATGGCAGTCGCAGCCGAGAAGCTGATCCCATGATACGCCATGCCAACGATACAGTCAAATTCCAGGTGCTCATCCATGATCAAGTCCGCAAAGAATTCACCCAGCTTCGCCAGATGAATGTTTGTGGTAAAGTGCTCCGAGTCGACGTAGTAGTCTGCATCAAACCCGTGCAGGTTGAAATGCCCGCGCTTTAACACGCCCGCATCCGCCATGAGCCGGATGAATTTCTCTTTGTTCGTATAAGCATTTAGTTTGAATCCCATGAGCTCATCAATGGTCACCCCAAAAACGTTTGCCAGAACCGGCAATGTCTCAATGTCCGGCGAACCGCCGTTCTCCCACTTGCTGACGGCCTGATAAGAAACGCTCACCTTCTCCGCCAGATCCTCCTGCGTCATGCCCTTTGCCCTGCGAAGCTTCTTGATATTCTCTCCGATCACGTTCATGTTTCTCCTCCATGTTTCCCGTGCTCACGCACTCATCCCTGCGTCTTGCGGATGGTCTTTCCGCATCCACGCTTGCTTTTTCCCGTAAGGAGCTCCTACGTGATCATTATGGCAAAATCAGCTTACCATTGCAATCGGCGCAAATTTTAGTTTCCCTCAACTTGCGGTAGAGTAGACAGGGCGCACGTCCTTCGCTTCGCTCAGGATTTAAGATTCGCTTCGCTCAGGATCTCAGCGTGCGGCGGGCTCGGCGCCCGTCCCTCACTTGCGTTCGGGATGAACGTGCTGCCTTGCAGCTCGTTCACCAGCACGTCCTTCGCTTCGCTCAGGATTTAAGATTCGCTTCGCGAATCTTAAACTAGTCCCACTTATCGCAGAGGGCGTTGATCTGGTCGGCGAATTTCGCCATGTCTTTGTTAGCCATGCCGTCGCTCTTTTGCACCAGGGCGAGCAGGCGCTGTGCGGAGGCAAGAAGCCTTGCAAAGACGCCGTTCGCCACCTTCTGCTTCTTCTTGGCGGGCATGGGCTCGGCCTCATATTCAAACTGATTGGACAGCAGGTTAAACACCGTGCCGCTGTAAGGTGCGTACGCTCTTTGGCCATGCTCAATCTTCAAACACTCCACAAAATTCATGGCAGTCTGATCCTCGCCGTGTACGACAAAGACCTTCTTAGGCTTCTCCTCAAAAGCGGAGATCCACTCGATCAGGCCATTCTTGTCCGCATGACCGCTCATGCCAGCAAGCTGCATGATCTTTGCCTTTACCTGAATGGGTTCACCGAAGAGCTTTACCTCCTCCGCCCCTTCAATAATGCTGCGGCCCAAAGTCCCGATGGCCTGGTAGCCCACAAACAAAATGGTGCACTCCGGGCGCCAGAGATTGTGCTTTAAGTGGTGCCGGATGCGGCCTGCCTCGCACATGCCGGAAGCCGAAATAATGACCTTGGGATTGTCATCAAAGTTGATGGCCTTAGATTCTTCACTGGTAATGGAAAGCTTTAATCCCGCGAACGAAATGGGATTGATGCCCTCTTTCACGAGCTCCATGGCCTCCCCGTCAAAGCATTCCATGCGATTTTCCTGGAAAATGCCCGTGGCCTCCACCGCAAGAGGCGAGTCCACAAACACCTGGAAATCCTCGTGCCCCTCAACGAGGCGCTCCACCTTGATCTTTCGCAGGAAGAAGAGCAGCTCCTGGGTCCTGCCCACTGCGAAGGAAGGAATCACCACGTTGCCGCCGCGGTCAAAGGTCTCCTTCAAAATCTTTGTAAGCTCCCCCTTGTAATCCACCTGCTCCTTTGGGTGCGTCCTGTCGCCATACGTGGATTCCATCACCACGTAATCCGCCGTCTTTGTATATATGGGATTGCGGATCAGCGGCTGGTTCTTATTGCCAATGTCTCCGGAAAAAACGATCTTCTTTGTCTTTCCGTCTTCCGTCAGCCAAACCTCTATGCTGGCAGAGCCAAGAAGATGCCCAATGTCCGTAAAACGGATCTTCATTTCATCACAAACCTGGATCTCCGTGTCATAATGACAGGGCACGATGCGCTTGATCAGCCCTTCCGCGTCTTCCATGGTATAGATGGGCTCCGCAGCTTCCACGGAATCACTGCGCTTTGCCTTTCTGTTCTTCCACTCCGCCTCCATCATCTGAATGTGGGCACAGTCTCGAAGCATAATGCTGCAAAGATCCGCCGTGGCATCCGTGGTATACACCTGACCGCGAAATCCTCTGGCGTACAAAAGGGGCAACATGCCCGAATGATCCACGTGCGCATGGGTAAGAAGCACGTAATCAATCATGGCCTCCTCCACCGGGAGCTTCACGTTTTCAAAAGCGTTCTGCCCCTGCTCCATGCCATAGTCCACCAGAATGTTCTTTCCCGCGACCTCCAGATAATGGCAACTTCCCGTCACCTCATGATCCGCACCGATAAATTCAAGTCTCATGCATCGTCCTCCTCGAATTTCTTTATCAAGCCGTCATTCGCCGTTCCTTCTTTTCCGGCGACGCATAATTTCACGCATTATCATATGTTTATTATAACTCTTCCATGGCATCTCGTCTAGTTTAATTGCTTTCTTTCTCCATATCTCCCTGTTTTGACGAGCACGTCACGCTTACGTATACAAAATAAAAGAGCTTCAATCCTGCTTAGGTTGAAGCTCCTTTGTGAAATCATCTTTCAATCTTACCGCTCAGAAAACCTTTTATCGCCCGACAAAATTCTTCCGGTAATTGTCCTTGAGGAGAATGCCCGCATCCATCTACAAGATACGTTTCCTTCTTCGGAGCAGTTATCGCGTCATAGTATTCTTCTATTGGTTCAACAGGGCAAGCCCAGTCATCCGAACCCGATATAAAAAGAACCGGTATCTGAAAATCCATATTTCTTTTGTATGCATTAAAATCCAATAAGTAATCAATCAGTGGTTTCTCCAGATCTTCGTATGCCGTATTCCCGGCTAACGATGACAGAATAACCCCATACCACCTCGCATCATCAACTCCAAAATAAGGCGAAAAGATTATGGCAACCGTCGATACGTCTTTTGTTACTCTCGCTGAATGATACTTCAGCGTACTGTTGCTAAGCGCAGACATATTTGCTACCGTGGGATTATTCATCAGTTTCTCATATGCTTTCTCCATTTCGGCAGTGTCATCGCCGGCCTGCTTTGCTTTTGCCAACGCATCCTCGTAATCATAAGTATATGCATACAAACCTTCTTCGATCACTTCCTGACCTATTCCAACGTAACCTGAAACCTTTTCCGGATGCTCAAGTACGTACTGGCTTCCAAGCAGGCTTCCATAGGAATGTCCCATAACGATCACCTTATCCTGCTGATACGTATTTCGCGCATAATCGACCAAAGCATCTAAGTCATCCATGGCTTGCTTAAATGAAACCGTGCCATTATTAGGGTCTGTATTCACGTTATGATAATATGTCCTGCCGCATCCTCTTTGATCCCAGCTAATAACCGTATATTCATCCGTCAGATGATCGATCCAGCAATAGTCACCACTTGTAGTTGGTCCTCCCGGTCCACCGTGGAGACTGATGATCACGGGATTTGACGTGTTATGCCCCAAGGTAAGGATATACTGTTCCTGACCATTTAACGTTACGTATTCCGACTTATTGATCCCGTCGCCATAATCAATTGCACGCTTGATCTGATTTACGTTTCTGCCAATGATCGCTACGGCAAAGAATCCAAGAACAATGATCAGAGCCAGTGAAGCAATGACTTTGGGTATGCCGATAAGCATCCTTCGTACCATATGCTTTTTAGGCTTGGGATCACTCACTTCTTTCTTGTGTGCAAGATGGATTCCGACGTGTCCGATCCCAAGTATTATTGAACCAATGATCATTAAGCCATTTCCGCCATATATTCCGAGAAGGAAGAATGCGATGACCGGAAGCATGGCTCCGGCAACAGGTATTCCCAAAAGACTTTTGTAGAAATCCTTCATGGTTTTATCGCTTCTGAAATAGCGTATCCAGAATACCTCATAAAGCACCATGCAGAGCAAAGAGATCACTAATACCGCGCACCAAAAGTTCCACCCCTTGAAATTAAAATCAGAGAACGCAAGCGCCACGGGCGTGACAATAAACTGCCCCGCGCGCTCAAAAAAAAGCAATACTTTACTCTCATGATGAACATACCGTTCGTAATCCTTTGGCTTATTCTTCGTCCAAATGAAATTTGGAACGAGAAGCATGATCAACCATATCAATCCTACGTACGAAAAACCTAAACACATAAAGCAGACTCCTTTCAACTTTTACCAGTTAGACGCAGAAAAAGCAGTTTCGTTACAAAAGAAATATTTTTTGCCGATAATTATCCGATTGAATTTTATATCCCGATATGATTTACGTCACAAGCAACGTGGCAACGCCGTATGCGAATAGGCAATGATGAAACAAACAGGAAGTTGCGCGTTTCTACGAGCGGTGCGCAAACAGGACGGAATGGTCTGCTGGGAGCTTGCTCACAAGCAGACCCATTTCGGACTGGTTGCATAGCGCGACAGCGCGACATCAGCCGGATGCGAAGCATTTGGCTGATGGGCACCGCGGGAAACCTGAAGTTGTCACACTGAGCATCGGGATTGCACGCTCTCTAAATTCCTGATGCCTGTATCTACAAAATCTCTCTGCATCACAGCGAGATTTACATTTCTTAATTTTCCGCTGTCATAAATCTTCTGCCTGCTCGGTTTTCTACAGCGAGATTTACGTTTTCTTATTTCCCGCTGTCATAAATCTTCTGCCTGCTCAGTTTTCTACAGCGAGATTTACGTTTTCTTATTTCCCGCTGTCATAAATCTTCTGCCTGCTCGGTTTTCTACAGCGGGATTTACGTTTTCTTATTTCCCGCTGTCACCTGCTCGGTTTTCTACCGCGAGATTTACGTTTTCTTATTTTCCGCTGTCATAAATCTTCTGCCTGCTCGGTTTTCTACAGCGGGATTTACGTTTTCTTAATTTTCCGCTGTCATAAATCCTCTGCCTGCTCGGTTTTCTACAACGAGATTTACGTTTTCTTATTTTCCGCTGTTTCAAGCATTCTTCTTGACCGATTTTGCGAAGGGAGCCACCTCTACAGCCCCCGATTCTTCAACATGTTCTCCTTGTCATGCCTGAAAATTGACCTGATATTCTACCTGTCATGCCCGAAAATTGACCTGATATTCTACCGTCTTGTAATAAAACCTGCGGAACCCTTGTTTTTATATGCGCATTTTTCCAATTTCTAATGTTCCACACAGCCAATTATTCCGATTTACAA
>ONSO01000040.1 GCA_900320485.1 uncultured Lachnospiraceae bacterium
AGGAGATCCACGACAAGATGCGTCCCTTCCGCGGCGGTCAGGGAAGCTATGACGTGATCGTTCCGAAGTTCCAAAAGGTGGCGGAGAGCAGAAACCAGACAAATTATTACGTCAGGGGAACCTTTACCCATCATAATCTGGACTTCTCCGAGGACGTGATCCATTTGGCAGACCTGGGCTTTCAACAGATCTCCGTGGAGCCCGTGGTGGCACAGCCCACGGATGATTATGCCATAACGGAAGAGGATCTGCCGAAGCTCATGGAAGAATATGATAAGCTTGCGGCGGAGATGATCAAGCGCAGAAGAGAGGGCAAGCCCTTTAATTTCTTCCACTTTATGATCGACCTGCAGGGCGGGCCCTGCGTGGCTAAGAGGTTGTCCGGCTGCGGATCCGGAACGGAATACCTGGCGGTTACGCCTTGGGGAGATTTCTATCCCTGTCATCAGTTCGTGGGAAATGAGGATTTCCTCATGGGCAACGTAAATGACGGCATCCTGAGGGATGACATACGGGATCAGTTCAAGTGCTGCAACGTCTATGCGAAGGACAAGTGCAGGAAGTGCTTTGCCAAGTTCTACTGTAGCGGCGGATGTGCGGCGAATTCCTATAATTTTCACGGAAACATCAATGATGCATATGACGTGGGATGTGAGCTGGAACGCAAGCGCGTGGAATGTGCCATCATGCTGAAGGCCATTCAGATGATGGACGAGGAAGACTCTGAGGAAGAGGAAGCGACAAAATAAGGGATCTGTATTTCATGAAAGTCGAAAAAAGATAGAAGGAACGGAGAGAAAAAAATGAAAAAGAGTAAGGCATTGATCATTTTGCTCTGCATGTTGCTGGTTTTGGCCGGTGCCGTTTATCTGGATCTGTATGGCGTTGATGCCAAGGGAACCGGAAGCGCGTCTGACATTAAGCTTGGACTTGACCTTGCCGGCGGCGTAAGCATTACGTATCAGGTGGTAGGAGACGAGACCCCTGACAGCACCGACATGAAGGACACCATCTATAAGCTGCAGCAGAGAGTCACCAGTTACAGTACGGAGGCCATCGTATACCAGGAAGGTGCCAACCGCATTAACATCGAAATCCCGGGAGTACAGGATGCCAATGACATTTTGAGAGACCTCGGACGCCCCGGCGCCCTGTATTTCATCCGCCAGTATGATAACGACGGGAACCTGAACTACAGCTATACAGGCACAGGCTACGCACTGAACAAGACCATTGATGAGTTGCTGGCAGACGGTTCCATTACCCTGACGGGTACGGACGTAAAGTCTGCGGAAGCGCGTACCTACCAGGATGACATGAGAAATAACCAGATCGTGGTTAGCCTTGCCATGACGGACGAAGGCACCGCGAAATTTGCAGATCTGACGAGAGAGGCATACAACAACGGACAGGCTTCCATCGCCATTTACTATGACGGTGAGATCATCAGTGCACCCGCCGTGCGTGCGATCATCACCGACGGACAGGCCGTGATCGAGGGTCAGAGCTCCTATGAGGAAGCTGAAAGGCTTGCTTCCACCATCCGCATCGGTGGCCTGAAGCTGGAACTGGAGGAGATCCATTCCAAGGTTGTAGGCGCACAGCTTGGTACGGAAGCCATTCGCACCAGCTTGATGGCAGGTGCCATAGGTCTTGGCTTGGTGGCTCTTTTCATGATCATTGTCTACTATGTTTCCGGTTTTGCTTCTGCCATTGCGCTTTGCATTTACGTGGCATTGGTGGTGCTTCTCATCAGAGGCTTTGACATGACCCTGACCCTTTCCGGAATCGCCGGCATTATCCTTTCCATCGGTATGGCCGTGGACGCAAACGTGATCATTTTTGCCCGCATCCGCGAGGAGCTTGCAACGGGTAAAACGACCCAGAGCGCCATTAAGATCGGATTTGACAAGGCATTGTCTGCCATTGTTGACGGTAACGTAACGACCCTGATCGCCGCCGCAGTTCTGCTGTTTTTGGCACCCGGCTCCATCAAGGGATTTGCACAGACACTGGCCCTTGGTATCGTGGTTTCCATGTTTACCGCACTTGTCATCACGAGACTTTTGATGAACGCCATGTATGCACTGGGACTGAAGAGCCCTAAGTGGTATGGCATCGGCAAGGAAAAGAAGAGTATTAACTTCCTTGGAAAGAAGGGTCTTTTCTTTGGCATTTCCATCGCAGTGATCCTGGCAGGCTTTGTCGTAATGGGCGTCAATGCATATCAGGGTAAGGATGCCCTGAATTACAGCCTGGAGTTCAAGGGCGGTACCGCAACCACCGTAACCTTTAACGAGAAGATGACCCTTGCCGAGGCAGATTCCAAAGTGACCCCCGTGATCACCGAGGTGACGGGCAGCGCAGTTCAGGTACAGACCGTTCAGGATTCCAATGAGATCATTTTTAAGACCAATTCCCTGAACCTGGAGCAGAGGGCAGCCCTGGAAGAGCGTCTGGTTAGTGAATTTGGCGTAGACAGAAGCCTGATCACCACCGAGACCATCAGCTCCACCATCAGTAACGAGATGAAGCGCGACACCATCATTGCCGTGGCCGTTGCCATTGTCTGCATGCTGATCTACATCAGACTTAGATTCAGCGACATCCGTTTCGGCATCAGCAGTATCGTGGCATTGCTCCATGACGTGCTTGTAGTACTTGCCTTCTACGCCGCTGCAAGAGTATCCGTAGGTAATACCTTTATCGCATGTATGCTGACCATAGTCGGTTACTCCATCAACGCCTCCATCGTTATCTTTGACCGCGTCCGTGAGAACATGGCTGAGATGACGAGAAAGGATAGTCTTGAGGACGTGGTAAACAAGAGTATTACCCAGACCTTGAGCAGAAGTATTTTTACTTCCCTGACGACGTTTATCATGGTGGCTTGCCTCTACGTATTGGGCGTAACAAGCATTCGCGATTTTGCATTGCCCCTGATGGTAGGTATCGTATGCGGCGCATACTCCTCCGTATGTATCGTGGGCGGCCTGTGGTTTGTACTTCGAAAGAAGTTCCCCGGAAAAGCAAAGTAAGATAAGAATTCCTGAGGCTGCCTTGACCGGCAGCCTCTTTTGTCTGGCGCGAACGGTATGCAGACAGGCTGTCGCGCTTGCACGGACCAAGGAGAGAACGTGAAGGAAAAATGGTTGGTATACGCTAAAAAAGCAGATTTTGCGGCCTGGGGAAGGGAGCTTGGCGTCGATCCCGTGATCGCAAGGATTATCAGAAACAGGGACGTGGAGAGCATTGAGGAGGCGGAAAGCTTTCTTCGCGGAAAGTTGCAGGATTGTCATGATCCCAGGAACTTAAAGGATGCGGATAAAGCCGCAGAGGTGCTTGTTTCGGCCATTTCGTCAGGGAAAAGGCTGCGCGTTATGGGAGATTATGACGTGGACGGAATCTGTTCCTCGTATATTTTATCCAAGGGCTTGTCCCTTCTGGGGGCAAGATGCGACGTGGCCATTCCGCACCGCATTCATGACGGATATGGGCTGAGCGACCATCTGATCCGGGAAGCGAAGGAGGATGACGTCAAACTGATCCTTACCTGTGATAATGGAATAGCCGCCGGCCCGCAGATACGACTGGCAAAGGAATTGGGGATAGGCGTGATCGTAACGGATCACCATGAGGTTCCGTTTGTCATGGAGAAAGGGGAGAAAAAAGAAGTCCTTCCTGAAGCCATGGCGGTAGTGGATCCAAAGCGCAGCGATGATGCATATCCCTTTGAGGGAATCTGCGGGGCGGTTGTGGCATTCAAGCTTTTGCAGATCCTGAGTGAAAAAGTAAGGGGGCTTGGCTGGAAAGAGGCAGACGCATTGGACGGGGCCATGGACGAATTCCTGGAATTTGCCGCCTTTGCCACGGTTTGCGACGTCATGGAATTAAAGGACGAAAACCGGATACTTGTGCGGGAGGGGCTTGCACGCATGCGACATTCCGCCAATCTGGGTCTTCGGGCACTGCTGGAAGTAAGCGGCGTGGAAGCTGCGGAGTTGTCTGCATATCATCTGGGATTTGTTCTCGGGCCCTGCCTAAATGCCACGGGCCGTCTGGATACGGCGAAGCGCGCGCTTGAGCTGCTAAACGCCAAGACGGTGACGGAAGCCGTAAGCTGCGCCAGGGATTTAAAGGAACTCAATGACAGCCGGAAAAATCTCACGCTGGAGGGTCTGGAACTGGCAAGGCAGACCATCGAAACGGAGGGGCTGTCAAAGGACAAGGTCCTTGTGGTTTATCTGCCCGCCGTGCATGAGAGCCTTGCCGGGATCATTGCCGGACGGATCAGGGAACAGTATGGGAAGCCTGCATTTGTCCTGACAAAGGGAGAGGAGGGCGTAAAGGGGTCCGGGCGATCCATCGAAGCCTATCACATGTATGATGCCCTCAATGAGACGGGGGAGCTTATTACAAAGTTTGGCGGACATAAGATGGCTGCAGGGCTTTCCCTTCCGGAGGAAAACGTTGATGCGTTACGCAAAGCCTTAAATGAACGGTGCAGACTGACGGAAGAAGACTTTATTCCCGTCATCCACTTGGATCTTCCCATGCCCATGGACTATGCCACCCTGGAATTAGCGCAGCAACTCCAGCTCCTTGAGCCCTTTGGGGTGGGGAACCCTAAACCGCTCTTTGCGCAGAAGGGATTGATCTTTCTTCGGGGAAGCCGCATGGGAAAAAACGGGCAGTATGGCAGATTTACCGCACAGACGCCGGACGGACGGAGCGTCAATCTGGTTTATTTTGGAGACGTGGACGTTTTTTTTGCGTGGCTGGATGAAACATATGGACTGGGGAGCGGTGAGGCACTTCTTGCAGGGCGCGGGCATTTTGCAGTGACGGTCGCATATCAGCTTGCCGTTAACACGAACCGAGGAGTATCGGAATTACAGTTTCTCATAAAAGCATATCAATAAAATAAAAAAATGAGTAGAATTTACGTAAATGGTAAAAAAATGAAGTAAACTCATATAAAAATTTTATTTTTTGAACACAAAGTGAACACAATTCTCTTATAAAATGTATTTTAGATAGTTAATAGTTAACTATCTCCCCCCTCATAAGAAAGTGAAAGAGCCACACGCGAGTGTGGCTCTTTTACGTTGGCCGGCATAGGATAATTTAAGGAATTCTTTCCTTGAATGGCTGGGGTTCCTATGGTAAAGTGATAGGAGGGGATATTGTGGTATTAAGGGAGCTCTTTACCCGGGAAGACATATTCTTTTTAAGGGGGGACGATGGGCGAAAGATCAGCGGGATCGCGGCAGATTCGAGAAAAGTGCGCCCCGGCATGATCTTTTTTTGTATGAAGGGCTGGAAGGCTGACGGCAACCGGTTCGCGCCGGAAGCCGTTAAAAACGGTGCGGTTGCATTGGTGACGGAGGATCCGGAAGGCGTTGAGGAAATACTGGGGAAAGGAACGACGTGGAACGAAGCTCCCAGGGAAAGGACGTCGATCGGAAACAATGAGAATGCCATGGCAGAGGGGGTGACGCTGATCGGCGTCAGAGACGTAAGAAAGTCTTTCGCAAAGGCATGCCACGTCTTTTACGGGAAACCGTCTGAAAAGCTCATCACCATTGGCGTAACGGGAACCAAGGGAAAGACTACCTGCACTTATCTGATCAGATCCATTTTGGAGAACGCGGGAAAGCGCGTGGGGCTCATTGGAACCAATGAGATCATTATCGGAAGGACGCACCTTGCAGCGGAAAACACCACGCCGGATGCCCTGACTTTGCAGGAAACCCTGCGTAGGATGGTGGATGCCGGATCGGACTGTGTTGTGATGGAGGTGTCATCGCAGGCCTACAAGCTTCACCGCACGGAGGGGATCTTTTTTGATTATGGCATATTTACCAATCTGTCGCCGGATCACGTATCGCCGGGGGAGCATCAAAACTTTCAGGAATATCTGGAGTGCAAGCGGGAACTGTTCCGCCATTGCAGGGTGGGGATCATTAATGGGGATGACCCTTATGCGGAGGCCGTAACGCAGGGACACTCCTGTAGACTGGAGACCTATGGGTTTGGTGAGGAAAATTCCCTGAGGGCAAGTGAGTATTGTCCGGTTGAGATCTCGGGACGACTTGGCGTCCGGTTTCGCGTGACCGGGGAAATGGATCTGGAAGCGCGCATTCCCATGCCGGGGCGGTTTAGCGCATACAATGCCCTTGCGGCCATCTGTCTATGCAGACATTTTCACGTAAGGGAGACGGACATACAAAGAGCCCTGCTGTCGGCAAAGGTCAAGGGAAGAATGGAAAGCGTTGCCAACGGGGAAGGCTGGCACGTTTACGTGGATTATGCCCACAATCCAATGGCGCTGGCAAGCCTGCTGGAAACCCTGAGGGAATATCATCCCAAGCGGCTGGTCTGCCTGTTTGGCTGTGGCGGAGACAGACCCGTCATGCGCCGCAGGATGATGGGGAGGATCAGCGGGGAAAAGGCGGATCTGACCATTGTGACGGATGATAATCCAAGAAGTGAGGATCCGGCCGTGATCCGTCAGCAGATCGCGGAAGGAGTGCGGGAAAGTGGCGGAGAATACGTGGAGATCGCCGGACGGCGGGAGGCTATTTCCTACGCCCTTTCCAATGCAAGGGAAGGAGATCTGATCATTCTTGCGGGGAAAGGACATGAAACCTGCCAGGAGATCGGTGGGGAAAAAATCCCCCTGGATGAGAGGAAAATAATAGGAGAGATACTAAGTAAGTCATGACGTATGCAGACGTGATCGTGGACATTTCCGTTGAAAAATTAGATAAAAGCTTTCAGTATGCAGTGCCAAAAAGGCTGGAGGGGGAATTAAAGATCGGAGCGTGCGTGCAGATCCCCTTTGGAGGCAGAAAACTCAAGGGATATTGCGTTGGCCTGAGTGAAAAGCCAAAGATCGATCCGGCCAAGATCAAGGAGATCGACGGTATTCTGCAAAGGGATGCGGGCGGGGAAGACGTAAGAGTTGCCCTGGCGGCCTGGATCAGGGAAAACTATGGCTCTACAATGATCCAGGCGCTAAAGACCGTGCTGCCCCTGCGAAAAAGCGTTAAGAAGGTGGAACGGCGTACCATTGTGCGCAAGGCGGGAAGGGAGGAGCTGATCTCCCTTCTGGGAGAGAGTCAGAGAAAAAAGCAGGTTGCCAAGGAAAGACTCCTGAAGGCGCTTTTGGAGGAAGAGCGCATTCCGTATGAATGGGTGACGGGGAAGCTGGGCGTCAGCGCACAGACCATTGTCTCCCTGGAGCATGCAGGTGCGTTGCAGATCGAGAGCACGTCTTCCTACCGGAATCCCGTGAAATTCCAGTCAGGGGAGGAAGGATGGAGGGACCTAAGCCCCAGGCAAAGAGAGATCGTGGGCACCGTGCTTGAGGATTTTGACGCCGGGATGCGGGAAACCTATCTTCTTCACGGCATTACGGGAAGCGGAAAGACGGAGGTTTACCTTCGGCTGGCGGAAGGGATGGTTCAGAGGGGAAAGCAAGTCATACTGCTTATTCCGGAAATTGCGCTGACGTACCAGACGCTGCTGAGGTTTTACAGACATTTTGGAGACCGGGTCAGCGTGCTGAATTCCTCTCTGTCTCCCGGGGAGAAATATGATCAGATCCAGAGGGCAAAAACGGGCGAGATCGACGTGATCATCGGACCTAGGTCAGCACTGTTCACGCCTTTTTCAAATCTTGGAATGATCATCATTGACGAGGAGCATGAAAACAGCTATAAAAGTGAGAGCACGCCCAAATATCATGCGAGGGAGACGGCGGAGAAGCTTGCGGAGCTAAACGGTGCAAGCCTGTTTTTGGGGAGCGCCACGCCTTCGGTGGAATCCTATTACCGGGCCATGGAGGGAAAATACAGGTTATTCCGCATGACGGACCGTCTTACGGGCGGCGAGCTTGCTAAGACGGAGATCGTGGACCTTAGGGAGGAACTGAAGGCCGGAAACCGGTCCATTTTCAGCCGGAGATTGCAGGAACTCCTTGCCGACCGTTTGGAGAAGGGGCAGCAGAGTATGCTTTTCCTAAACCGCCGCGGGTATTCCGGCTTTGTTTCCTGCAGAAGCTGCGGATTGATCCTGAAGTGCCCGCATTGTGACGTAAGCCTGTCGGAACATCGAGGAGGAAAAATGATCTGTCACTATTGTGGCTACGTGACGCAAAAGCCCGCCGCTTGTCCAACCTGCGGTTCCAGGTACGTGCTGGGATTTAAGGCGGGAACGCAGCAGATCGAGGAAAAGCTCAGGGAAGCATTCCCTGGCATCAGGACGCTGCGCATGGATAAGGACACCACCGCGACGAAGGACAGTTACGAAAAGATCCTTGGTGCCTTTGCTGACGGGGAGGCAGACGTGTTGATCGGAACGCAGATGATCGTGAAGGGGCATGATTTCCCCAACGTGACGCTGGTTGGCGTTTTGGCGGCGGATCTTTCCCTTGGAAGCGGCGATTATCGTGCGGGAGAGCGTACGTTCCAGCTGCTGACCCAGGCCGTGGGCCGGGCGGGCAGGGGAACCCTTCCCGGAGCTGCCGTGATCCAGACCTATCAGCCGGAGCATTATGCGGTAGTCAGGGCTGCCGAACAGGACTATGAGAATTTTTACCAGGAAGAAATCTTATATCGTGAACTGGGTTCCTATCCGCCGGTGGAACATCTCTTGGCGATTCAGGTATTTTCCGTGGATGAAAAGCGAGGAGAGGCACTGGCAAAAGTGCTTTCGGAGCAGGTGAAGCGCTCCTTCCCGAAGGAACGCTTTGCAGCCCTTGGACCCAGTCCCGCCGGGATTGGCAGGGTCAATGACGTATACCGCCACGTACTTTACGTAAAAGCATCAAAATACGAGCTTTTGGTTCGCATCAAGGACAAATTGGAGGAAACCGTGTCCGAGATGCAATTATCTCGCGAAAACGTGCAGTTTGATTTTGACCCCATGAACTTTTTATGATATAATAGTTGGAAATTGCGAAGCGAGGACGAGCCGAAGGGCTCGCAGTTGGAAATTGCGAAGCGAGGACGAGCCGAAGGGCTCGCAGTTGGAAATTGCGAAGCAATTTGCGCGTAAAAGGGCACTTGAAAGGATAATGAAATGGCAATCAGAAACATTAGAGAAATTGGAGACCCCATTTTGGAGAAGGAATGTAAGCCGGTTAAGGAGATGACGCCCCGGATCAGGGAGCTCATCGAGGACATGCTGGATACCATGTATGAGGCGAATGGCGTTGGCCTGGCGGCTCCCCAGGTGGGAATTTTGAAGCGCATTGTCGTGATCGACGTAACGGGCGAGGATCCGTACGTGCTGATCAATCCTGAGATCATTGAGACCGACGGAGAGCAGACGGGGCCGGAAGGTTGCCTTAGCGTTCCCGGAAAGAGCGGCATCGTGACAAGACCGAATCACGTAAAGGCGAAGGCCCTGGACGTGAACATGCATCCCTATGAGATCGAGGGAGAAGAGCTCCTTGCAAGAGCCATCTGTCATGAGCTGGATCATCTTGACGGGAAGCTCTACGTAGACAAGGTAGAGGGAGAGCTTCAGGACGTGATGCCCGTGCAGGAAGACGAAGAGGAATAAGTGAGGGATCAAGGTTGAGATTAGTTTTTATGGGAACGCCGGATTACGCGGCGAAGTCATTGGAAGCATTGATCGCGGCAGGACATGAGATCCTGCTTGCCGTAACCCAGCCTGATAAGGCGAAGGGAAGAAGCGGAGAGCTTGTGCCTACTCCCGTGAAAATAGTTGCGTCAGAGCATGGCATCCCCGTGTTTCAGCCGGAGCGGATCAAGCGGCCCGAAGCCGTGGAGGTGCTTCGTAAGCTGGATGCGGAAATCTTTGTCGTGGCAGCGTTTGGACAGATCCTGTCTCAGGAGATCCTGGACATGCCGAAGTATGGCTGCCTGAACGTACATGCCTCCCTGCTCCCCAAATATCGCGGCGCATCCCCCATTCAAAGGGTGATCCTGGAAGGGGAGGAAAAGACCGGCATTACCATCATGCAGATGGATGCCGGGATTGACACGGGAGATATTTTGTATCAAAAAGAAATCCCCATCGAAGATACGGACGATTTTGAAAGTCTTTCCGGGAAGTTGGAGATTTTAGGCGGAGTGGCCATTGTAGAGGCCATTGACCTGTTAACAGAGGGGAAGCTTATCCCCAGGAAGCAGGATGACTCGCTGAGCTGTTACGCGCCGCTGATTTCAAAGGAGATGGGCAGGCTTGATTTTCAACAGCCGGCGGTAAAGTTGGATCGCCAGATCCGTGCCATGACGCCCTGGCCCAGTGCATTTACTAAGTGGAACGGGAAGCAACTGAAAATCTGGAAGGCAACACCGCTTAGTGACGGAAAGAGCAAGGCTAAGCCCGGGCAGGTGGCAGAAGTCACCAAGGATTTCTTCTCCGTGCAGACCGGAGAAGGCGTTTTATGCATTCAGGAGCTTCAGATGGAAGGGAAGAAGCGCATGAGCGCTCATGATTTCCTTTTGGGGGCCGCGTTGAAACCGGGAGATTTTCTGGGAGAAGGGACCGCAGATGGAAAACATTAGGGAGATCGCGCTGGATACGCTGCTGGCTTTGGAAAAAGACGGCGGCCTGTCGCATAAGATCATTCATAACGTCTTGGATAAATATGATTATCTGGATCCCCGGGACAAAAAGTATTTAAAACGGCTCACGGAGGGTACGCTGGAGAGGAGAATAGAGCTGGATCATTATCTGGATCACTTTTCTTCCGTGCCCGTACGCAAGATGAAACCGCTGATCCGCAATCTTCTTAGAATGAGTGCCTATCAGCTTTTATACATGGATTCCGTGCCTGACAGCGCGGTATGTAATGAAGCGTGTAAATTGGCGGAAAAGAGAAAGTTCCATTCACTTAAGGGTTTTGTGAATGGCGTTCTTAGAAAGATCGCCAGGGAAAAAGAAAACCTTCCCATGCCGGATCCCAAGGCAGAGCCGGTGGAATTCTTGTGCGTAAAGTATTCCATGCCGGAGCTGATCACGAGAGAGTGGATCTCGGAATATGGCCCGGAGCTGACGGAG
The DNA here is from genome assembly GCA_900320485.1 of uncultured Lachnospiraceae bacterium. Taxonomy (GTDB): domain Bacteria; phylum Bacillota; class Clostridia; order Lachnospirales; family Lachnospiraceae; genus Acetatifactor. Next base: position 11,041 of record ONSO01000040.1, read on the forward strand.
ACAATGCTGAAGGGCCTTTTAGAGGTACACCCCGTCTCCCTGCGCGTCAGGGAAGGCGTGACCGCCGAGGAGAAGGCGTCTATCCGGGAGAGCCTTTTGAAACAAGGCATTTCACTGGAAAACAGTGAATGTGACGAAAACGTTTTCCTGGCCAGGGAATTGGATGGCTTGGATGACGTAAGGGAATTTGAAAAGGGGCTTTTGACCGTACAGGACGTAAGCTCCGTTTTGGCCGTAAAAATGGCGGGGATACGTAAGGGAGACTTTGTGATCGATGCCTGCGCCGCACCCGGAGGAAAGAGCATTTTGGCTTCAGAACTTGCGGGGGATGAGGGAAGGGTGATCTGCGGCGACGTGTCCGATAAGAAAACCATGATCATGCAAGAAAACGTGGAGCGCATGGGCAGGAAGAACGTGGAGATCAGAACCTGGGATGCAAGAATGCCGGAGACGGATCTTTTAGGAAAAGCGGACGTGCTTCTTTTGGACGTACCCTGCTCCGGACTTGGCGTCATGGGAAAAAAAAGGGACGTAAAATATCATGCCTCCGAGGAAGGCTATGTTCAGGTGGAAGCGCTGCAAAAGGAAATATTGAACGGCGCCTGGCAGTACCTGAAGCCCGGCGGCATATTACTGTACAGTACCTGCACCATCCGGGCGGGAGAAAACCGTGATGCCGTGGAATGGATCTTAGGGCATCTTCCGATGGAACCGGTATCCCTTGCGGATGAGCTTCCCGACGGAGTAAAAGGGGCGGTGGCGAAGGAAAAATCCGCGAGGACGGAGAAGGCAAGGCCATGGGAAGACTGTTGCGTGCAGCTTCTTCCGGGACTTCTCTCGGCAGACGGCTTTTTCTTTGCCAAATTTAGGAGAAAAACAGATGCCTGATTTGAAAGCAGAGGAAAAAACGGATCTAAAGTCACTGACGCTTCCGGAAGTACGGGAGGCCATGACAAGGATGGGAGAGAAGGCTTTCCGGGGAAAGCAGCTCTACCAGTGGATGCACCAAAAGCTTGCGGGAGATTATGAGGAAATGACAAACCTTCCGGCAAGCCTGAAAGAGAAATGTCGGGAGAAATTCTGGTACTGTACGCTGGAGACCGTGGAGGTACAGGTTTCCAAAATTGACGGGACCAGGAAATATCTTTTTGCACTGCGGGACGGCAACGTGGTGGAGAGCGTCTGGATGCAGTACAAGCATGGCAACAGCGTATGCATCTCTTCCCAGGTCGGATGTCGCATGGGGTGCCGCTTCTGCGCTTCGACGCTTGACGGGCTTGAGAGAAATCTGACGCCTTCTGAGATGCTGGAGCAGATCTATGCCATCCAAAAGGATACGGGCGAGCGGGTAAGCAACGTGGTCGTGATGGGAACGGGAGAACCTTTGGACAATTATGACAATCTTCTCCGGTTTTTAAGACTCCTCACGGATGAAAACGGACTAAATCTAAGCCAAAGAAACGTTACGGTCTCCACGTGCGGCCTTGTGCCAAACATGCGCCGCCTGGCGGATGAGAAGCTGCAGATCACGCTGGCGCTGAGTCTGCATGCTTCTAATGACGAAAAGAGAAAGAAGCTGATGCCCATCGCCAACCGCTATACCATCCGGGAGCTGATGGAGGCTTGTGAGTACTATTTTAGCAAAACGGGGCGCAGGATCACTTTTGAGTACAGCCTTGTCGGAGGAGTCAATGACACGGACGAAGATGCGGCGGAACTTACGAAACTGGCGGAAAAACACTGCGTGCACGTGAATCTGATACCTGTCAATCCCATAAAAGAACGGGATTACGTACAATCGGAAACGAAAAGGATACAGGCTTTTAAAAATAAGCTTGAAAGAAACAAAATAAATGTTACAATTAGAAGAGAAATGGGCCGGGACATTGACGGCGCCTGCGGGCAGCTTCGCAGGAAACACGTAAGCGAAGAGAAAAGAAAAAGCGGCAGCGCAGGGAATACGGTGGCGCAGCCTTGACAGATACGGGAGGACGACAGGAGTGCTGAAGGCATTTTCCATAACCGACGTCGGAAAAAAGAGACAATTAAATGAAGATTCCGTTTGCGTGCGGGAGAGCGTTATCGGAGCTTTGCCCAATTTTTTTGTTGTGGCAGACGGAATGGGAGGACATAAAGCCGGGGACCGCGCTTCCGCGGAAACCGTGGAGATCATGCTTTCGTCCATCAGGGAAAGCAGGGAGACGGATCCCAGGACAATTCTGAGGGGAGCACTTGAGGCGGCAAACCTGAAAGTATTTCAGGATGCCGGCAGCAGCGAAGAGCTGGAGGGCATGGGAACTACCGTGGTGGCAGCCACCATTGATCAAAATAAGCTTCTTGCCATGAACGTGGGGGACAGCAGGCTGTATCTGGTAAGCGGCAATGAGATCCGTCAGGTGACGGTGGATCATTCCCTTGTGGAAGAGCTTGTCAGAAAGGGCGTGCTTGCCAGGGAAAAGGCCAGAAACCATCCAAAGAAAAACATCATTACCCGGGCAGTCGGCGTGACGGCTGAGGTAGAGCCGGATTTTTTTGAAGTGGACCTAAAACCGGGGGACAAGATCCTTTTGTGCTCCGACGGACTCAGCAACATGCTGGAGGACGAGGAACTAAAGAGGATTGCTTCCTGCGAGGGCAGTCTTGAGAAAAAGGTGCGGCTTCTTGTGGATGAAGCCAATGAAAATGGCGGGAAGGATAACATTTCCGTCATTCTGATCGATATTTCCGCAGAATAGTTTTTGGAGAAGATTTATGGTAAAGATAGGTATGATGATCGGTAACCGATACGAGATCCTCGAAAAGATCGGTACCGGCGGCATGTCAGACGTATATAGGGCAAAATGTCATAAATTAAACCGATTTGTGGCCATTAAGGTTCTGAAACAGGAATTCGCCGAGAATGAGAATTTTGTATCGAAGTTTATCATTGAGGCGCAGGCTGCCGCAGGACTGATGCATCCCAACATCGTAAACGTATATGACGTGGGAGAGGAAAACGGGATCCATTACATCGTAATGGAACTGATCGAAGGCATTACCCTTAAGAAATACATTGAAAAAAAAGCAAGATTATCCTATAAGGAGGCCGTCAGCATTGCCATTCAGGTAAGCATGGGCATTGAGGCGGCTCACAATAATCACATTATCCACAGAGACATTAAGCCTCAGAACATTATTATTTCCAGGGACGGAAAGGTAAAAGTCACGGACTTTGGCATCGCAAAGGCGGCCTCCAGCAATACCATTTCCTCCAACGTCATGGGGTCAGTGCATTATACCTCTCCGGAGCAGGCAAGAGGCGGTTACAGCGACGAGAAGAGTGACGTGTATTCCCTTGGCATTACCATGTTTGAAATGTTGACCGGACGGGTACCCTTCAATGGGGAGACGACTGTTGCCATAGCCATAAAGCACATTCAGGAGGAACTTCCTTATCCCTCTGATTTCGTGCCGGAGATCCCCATAGCGGTGGAATCCATTGTATTAAAATGTTGCCAGAAATCTCCCGACAGACGCTATCAGAACATGGGAGAGCTTTTGAAGGACCTGAAGCAGGCACTGCAGACCCCGGATGAGGATTTTGTCGTGATCGGCAATCCTGACGTTGACGGCGGCACCCGTACCATGAATGAGTGGGAGCTCAGCCAGGTCCGGGCCTCTGACACGGGACGGATCCGTCTGAACGCCGAAGGCGGACAGAATGGATACGATGACGCGGAGCGGGAGGATTACGCCGACGAGGGGTATGAAGAACGCACGCATGAGGGCATGACAAAGATGGAGAAGATCGCGGCCATCGTCACGGTGGCGGTTGCGGTAGTGATCCTTATCATTATCATTGTCCTGAGCATGCAGCTGATGAATCATTTCCTTCCTCAAAAGTCTGAAGGAGATGAGACCATCTCAAGTGAGACGGAGAAGAGCTCGCCCATCATCAAGGAAGAGGTTCCCGAGGTTGTCTATCGGGAAATGCCTACCGTTGAGGGAAGCGACGAGAAAGAAGCGCGCAGTAAGCTGGAGGAGATCGGCATGGTGGTCTCCGCAAATTACGTGGATAGCAGCGAGGTTCCGTCCGGTACCGTGATCAAGTCCAGCGTTGAGGCGGGTCTGATGATCAAGGAAGGGAGCAAGATCACCCTGACCATCAGTGCATATCATGAAGGCGTAGTGGTCCCCACCGTGACAACGCAGCAATATGACGAAGCTACAAACCGTCTTTCCCAGATGGGTTTTTTGGTAAACCGGGTGGACAGTGAAAATACGGACTATGAAGAGGGAGTGGTCTATGACCAGAATCCTGCCGGAGGCACCCTCCTGGCAAAGGGAAGCGTAGTACTGCTTTACGTCAGCACCGGGAAAGAAAAGGAAGGCAATAAAAAAAAGGTGCCTAACGTTGTAGGGTTGGAACAGTCCGAAGGAACGCTCAGGATCATCGAGAGCGGCCTGGGAATTGGAAGTACAACGAAGGAGTTTAACAATAATTTCCCGGAAGGCGTGATCTTCGCGCAGAGTTATTCGGAGGGCCTTGAATTGGATGAAGGCACAAAGATAGACGTTTGGGTCAGTTTAGGCGTAAAAAATACTTACAAGTGTGTTACGACCATCGAAGCCCCGTCACCGGCGGAAGCTCCGGATTACAGATCCGGAACGCAGGTGGGACTGAAGCTTGTGACTGACACGGGAACGGTACTTCTTGATACTAATACTACCAGTTTTCCTTATCCCGTCAGCTATGATCACGTGGATGCACCCGGGGCGATCCTGACGGTTACTTATACGGTGACTACGGCGGGGGAGACCTCCGTGGATCCCGTTACGGGAGAAACCGTTGTGGGAGAAGGAAAAACGGAGACCAAAAGTTTTACGAGAAGAATAGATTTTGTGAAAGAATAGGATAGACATGCATGGGAAGATCGTAAAAGGGATCGCCGGATTCTATTACGTGAATGCGGATGGCATTACGTATGAGTGTAAGGCGAAGGGAGTGTTTCGTAAGGACAATCGTAAGCCTTTGGTGGGGGATGACGTGGAATTGGAAGTCCTCGATGAGACCAAAATGCTTGGAAACGTCACAAAGCTTCTTCCAAGGAAAAGTGAATTGATCCGTCCTGCCGTGGCCAACGTGGATCAAGCCATGGTGATCTTTGCCGTGACGGGCTTTGCAGGCGTGAGCACCGCCCTCAGCGCCCGGGAGCGCACGGCCGAGCTGGCCGGACAGGCAACGGATCTGTTCTCGACCACTATGGGCAGCGGCGATTACACGCTCCCCGCCGAGCCCTATGTGGCCAAGGTGAGCGTGGAGGGCACCATTGCCGACACCTCCGCCGCCGACACC
>ONSO01000044.1:0-15536 GCA_900320485.1 uncultured Lachnospiraceae bacterium
GCGCATGGTGTCTTCATCGTGTTCGACGACGATCACAGTGTTCCACAAGTCACGGAGATTTTTCAGTGTGTGCAGGAGCTTATCGTTATCACGCTGGTGCAGACCGATGCTGGGCTCATCGAGGATGTAGCACACACCGACCAGGCCGGAACCGATCTGGGTGGCAAGACGGATGCGCTGTGCCTCTCCGCCGGAGAGTGTCGCGGTCGCCCTTGCCAGTGTCAGATAATCCAGGCCCACATCATTGAGAAAGCGCACGCGGGCGCGGATCTCCTTGAGCACCTGCTTACCGATGAGTTCCTGTGTCCTGGTCAGCTGCAGTTCCTCCAGGAATACCTGCAGTTTTTTTATGGAAAAACAGGTCAGATCATAGATATTGACATCCCCGACCGTGACGGCAAGCGATTCTTTTTTCAGACGCCTCCCGCCGCAGGTCTCACAGGGTGTGATCTGCATGAAACTTTCATATTCCGCGCGCATGGATTCTGAAGCCGTCTCGCGGTAGCGGCGGCGTGTATTCTCGAGCAGTCCCTCAAAGACGACGGGATAGATTCCCTTGCCGCGCTGCCCCTCATAGTGGACGTCAACACTGCGGTCTGCGCCGTACATGAGCATTTTCCGTATTTCTTCAGGCAGATCCTTCCAGGGCGTTGTCATCTGAAAGCCGTATTCTTTGCACAGTGCGGTCAGTATGGCATTGGTAAAGCTCCCTTTGTTCATACAGGACTGCCAGCCGAGGACGGCGATGGCTCCCTCATTGATGGAAATGCGTTCATCCGGGATAAAGAGACGGGGGTCGAACTCCATGCGGTATCCAAGACCGGCACAGTCAGGGCATGCGCCGAATGGATTGTTGAAGGAAAAACTGCGCGGCTCGATCTCGGGAATGCTGATTCCGCAGTCCGGACACGCAAAGCTCTGGCTGAACTGCAGAAGTTCGCCGCCAACGACATCGGCCTGTACCAGGCCTTCTGAAAGGGAAAGCGCATTTTCCACGGAATCCGTCATACGGCGTTCCATACCCGGCCGAATGACCAGGCGGTCCACCACGATCTCGATATTATGCTTGACATTCTTATCCAACGTGATCTCTTCCGTGAGTTCGTACATGTTGCCGTCAACGCGGACCCGCACGTAACCGCTTTTTCCTGCCCTCTCCAGCACCTTCTCGTGCCGTCCCTTTTTGCCGCGGACCACCGGCGCAAGGAGCTGCAGCTTTGTCCCTTCCGGCAGCTCCATGATCCGGTCCACCATCTGGTCAACGGTCTGCCTGGCGATCACCCTGCCGCAGTTCGGGCAGTGAGGCGTACCGATCCTTGCATACAAGAGCCTGAAATAATCGTAGATCTCCGTCACGGTTCCCACGGTGGAACGGGGGTTCCGGTTGGTAGATTTCTGATCGATGGAAATGGCGGGAGAAAGCCCGTCGATCCGCTCTACGTTGGGCTTTTCCATCTGTCCCAAAAACATTCTCGCATAAGAAGAGAGGGACTCCATGTAGCGTCTCTGCCCCTCTGCGTAGATCGTGTCAAAAGCCAGGGAGGACTTCCCCGAGCCTGACATTCCCGTCAGGACCACCAGTTTATTTCTCGGTATGTTCAGGTCAATATTTTTTAAATTGTGCTCCTTTGCCCCGCGGATCTTAATATACTCCCGGGGATCAAACCTCTTAATCTCTTCTGCCATGATTCTAAATCCATCCTTGCTTTGTCATTCTAATGCTTCTGCTGCCATTCCAGCTCCCGCTCTTTGACCAACATGTCCCAGGCCTCTTGCACTAAGGCATTCAATGCTTTCCCATCGTAGGGACTACAACCATCCAGAGACTTGATCAGCCCACTGTTAGGATAGTACTCAATCTCATACTCTTTCTCAAAGACCCGCTCCGTTTTTATTACGTTGTTATTCCGAAACATCCGTTCCATTCGCTCATAATAAACCATGACCATCGAATTTGCCAGAAAGGATTGGAAGGAAGCCTCCTCATCCTGAAAGGCAAGAAAATAGGTCTGATTCGTCACGGATTTGCGGCGAATCCGGTAAGAGTAGTCTCTGGAATCTGCGATCATGTTTTCTCCTGATATGGTTACCTTCCGTGTCACTCCTGATGATCCATCCTTTGCAACCGCCATCATATAGGCAATCCGACTCGGTCTTTGGTCATTCACCCGGATCACGCCAAAGCGTTTGGAAACAGGAAAAAGACACGCTATCACAAGATAAACCACAGTGGCAAATAGTCCAATGAGGTAATACTTCCTCAAGTCCTCCCGACGCTCCTGTCTCCAATTGGGATTCCGGCGCTTTTCCTTTTCAGGAAACGACATCATGAGAAAGAAGGCCCAGATTGCCAAGGGCCAACTCGTGATCTCCATCACGCTAAAATACAAAAGAAAGCTCCATGGCGAAAGCGTCTGCTTGTAAAGCTCATTCAACCCGTACGTAAGTAATGCGAATGCACCCATCAGGATCATCAGTGCCGCAGCCAATTTAAATCGGACCAAAAAACTTTTTTTCATGCTTTCTTTCCCCGACTATGAATTTTGATCCCGATCCCTTCTAGAGAGAATCACGTCATAGATCAGATACAGTTCCTGCACGGAGTTCTCCAAGAAATAATAGTGACCGATATAAGGCACCAGAAGCACCAAAAGCATGATCATCAGTGCCAGTGCCCAGAGATTTGCCGTGATGAGCAGCGTTGTCAGGCTCAGCATCTCCATGACGGCAAAAAGCGCCATCACGATGAGATGCACCATTCTCTCATGCTGATAGAATTCTATTTTGATCAGATGCCGTACCGCCACTTCCTTCCAGTCCGTCCCCGGTCTGTCCTCCGTCAGTATTCCCTTGATATACTTTACGTAATCCTGAATCTGTTTTTTCATTGTCATTCGCCTTCCTTTTACCGCAGATATCCCATGTCCCGGAGCCATCCGGCATATCTGCGCCTTTGTCCCTTCATCATCCCGTCGGAATTCACAAAGTCAATAAATTCCTCCTCGGGCAGCCACTTATGGTCTATGGTCTCTCCCTCCTGCAGCGTCACGCGATCCTTGTCGCAGTCCACCTCGCAGACATAGCAATGGAACAAGACCTGCTTTTCATAATACACCTCAGAGTACACTTCCGCAAACGTTTCTGCCTCGAGCCCCGTTTCCTCAAGAAGTTCCCGTTTGGCGCACTGCAGCGCATTTTCCCCTTTTAGGGCGGAACCTCCCGCAGTGGCCTGCCATTCTCCGGGATGAATATCCTTATTATAATCCCGCAACATCAGAAGGTATGCCCCGTCCTTATGGCGTACCAAAACGTCACAGACAAGATGATACAGTCCCCCGGGAATTGCATCCCCGCGGATCAGGTCCACTCCCGCCTTAGTGCCGTCTTCATAATATCCATCCCAAATTTCCACGTATGCTCTCCCATTCTAAAATCCAAGTTTTCCCGCAGCGTTCCGTCAGTCCACGTCCCTCAGGTGCTTTTTTAATTCGATCATCTTGTCACGCAGCTCTGCCGCGGATTCGAAATCCAGATCCGCCGCCGCGCGCTGCATCTTCTTTTGCACCTCGCCAATGAGCTTTTCCAGTTCCTTCCTGTCCATGGATTCCGGATCCTTTTCGAACCGCATCTCCTCCTTGGCCACGGCCTTGGAGATGCTGATGAGGTCACGAACCGCCTTCTTGATGGTCTGGGGCGTTATGCCGTGCTCCTCGTTATAGGCCTGCTGTATGGCCCGTCGCCTGTTGGTTTCATCGATGGCCGTCCGCATGGAATCCGTGATCATATCCGCATACATGACCACGTGTCCGTCTGCATTTCTTGCGGCGCGTCCAATGGTCTGGATCAGGGACGTACCGCTTCGAAGGAATCCTTCCTTGTCCGCATCCAATATGGCAACAAGCGAAATCTCGGGTATGTCCAGACCTTCCCTCAAAAGGTTAATGCCCACAAGTACGTCAAATACGTCCAGCCGCATGTCGCGGATGATCTCCGCGCGCTCCAGGGTATCAATGTCGGAATGCAGGTATTTCACCCGGATGCCCACTTCCTTCAGGTAATCCGTCAGATCCTCCGCCATGCGCTTTGTCAGGGTCGTCACCAGAACCTTATTATGCTTTGCCACTTCCTTGTTGATCTCTCCCACAAGGTCGTCGATCTGCCCCTCCACGGGCCGCACGCTCACCTCCGGATCAAGCAGTCCCGTGGGGCGGATGATCTGCTCCGTGCGAAGGAGTTCATGCTCCTCCTCGTATTTTGAGGGCGTGGCGGACACAAACATCATCTGGTTGATATGGGACTCAAACTCCTGAAAGTTTAATGGTCTGTTATCCAGTGCCGAGGGCAGGCGGAAGCCATAATCCACCAGCGTGGTCTTTCGCGACCTGTCGCCGGAATACATGGCGCCGATCTGCGGGATGGTCATGTGGGACTCATCAATGATGATAAGGAAATCATCCGGGAAGAAATCCATCAGCGTCATGGGCGGTGCTCCGGGCGCGGAACCAACCAGATGTCTGGAATAGTTCTCAATGCCGGAGCAAAAGCCCGTCTCCCTGAGCATTTCCACGTCAAAATTGGTCCTCTCCGCAATCCGCTGGGCCTCAATGAGCTTATCCTCGCTCTTAAAGAATTTTACCCGTTCCGCCAGTTCCTTCTCGATGTTGTCACAGGCGACCTTGATCTTCTCCGGAGCCACCACGTAATGGGACGCCGGGAAAATGGCCACGTGCTCCAGCGTCGCGTGAACCTTGCCCGACATGGGCTCCACCTGGGCGATCCTGTCGATCTCGTCTCCAAAGAATTCGACCCTTAAGAAGTAATCTCCGCCCTGGGCCGGAAATATGTCAAGCACGTCCCCGTGCACCCGAAAGGATCCACGTTCGAAATCAAGGTCATTACGCACGTACTGCATGTCCACCAGCTCCCGAAGAACCTGATCCCGGTCCTTGGTCATGCCTGGTCTTAGGCTTACCACCATATCCTGATATTCATCCGGACTTCCCAGGCCGTAAATGCAGGATACGCTGGCCACGACCACCACGTCCCGCCGCTCCGTCAGGGAAGCCGTGGCGGAAAGCCGGAGCTTATCGATCTCGTCATTGATGGAAGAATCCTTTGCAATATAGGTGTCAGACTGGGGCACGTAGGCCTCAGGCTGGTAATAATCATAATAGGACACAAAGTACTCCACCGCATTTTCCGGGAAAAACTCTTTGAATTCCCCGTAAAGCTGGGCAGCCAGGGTTTTATTGTGCGCTATGACCAGCGTAGGCTTATTGAGTGCAGCGATCACGTTGGCCATGGTAAAGGTCTTGCCGGAGCCGGTAACGCCCAGCAGGGTCTCGAACTGATTCCCGGCGCGAAAGCCGTCCACCAGTTCCTTGATGGCCCGGGGCTGGTCGCCCGTCGGCTGATATTCTGAATGCAACACGAAATGATCCATGAAAACCCCTCTCCTTCCAAAAAAACAGATACGTTTTAAGTATAGCAGATGACAAAGAAAAAGTACAGAGCAAATCGAATGTTTGTTCTGTACTTTCCACTTTTCACCCTTATCGCATCTTCTCAGCAAGAATTTCCTTTGCCTTTTCAAGCTGAGTGTCTATGGGATTCTCCACGTCATAATACAGAGAGCCGTCAAATTCGCAGACCACGTCAGGCTCAATCCCCACCTTGTGAATGTTTCTGCCCTTTGGCGTGAAGTAACCGCTGACGGTGATCTTAATGGCAGAGCCGTCCTTGGAAGGAATGACGGACTGTACAATGCCCTTTCCAAAGGTTGTGGTTCCCACCAGCGTTCCCTTTCCGTAATCCTGAATGGCACCTGCCAGGATCTCCGAAGCACTGGCGGAATTCATGTCCACGAGAACCACCAGCGGAACGTCAAGCTCCTTGTCGCCCTTGCAGTTGTAATCCTTTCTGTTGCCTTCCTTATCCTCCGTATACACGATAATGCCCTTCGGCAGAATGTTCTGCGCGATGGCCACAACGGTACTGAGGTTTCCTCCGGGATTGGAACGGAGATCCAGGATCAGTCCCTTCATGCCTGCGTCGCGCAGTTCCTTGATCCCGCTCAAATACTGATTTGTGGTAACGTCGTCGAACTCCGTGATCCTAAGGTAACCCATGCCGTTATCGAGCATTTCCGTCTCCACGGTAGGAGTCTCCACCTTTCCGCGGATGGCCGTCAGCTCCACCTGTTCGCCGTCCCTGACCACCGTAATGTCAACCTTTGTGTTTTCCTCACCCTTGATCCTGGATACTGCCTCGGAAAGGCTCAGGCCGTAGGTCTGCTCGCCGCCTATCATGTAAAGCAGGTCGTTCGTCCGGAGCCCTGCCCGCTCTGCGGGGCTGTCCTTAAACACGCCGCTGATCTTCGGCAGGTTGGTGACTTCATCCATGCTGACGTATGCCCCGATGCCATAATAGACGCCTTCAGAGCCCTGCATCAGGTCCATGTATTCCTGGCTTGTGTAATACTCCGAATAGGGATCACCCAGTGACGCCATCAGCCCCTTATAAATGCCGCTTTCCAGCTCCTCGTCCGATACCTCTTCGAGGAAATATTTCTCCCGGATGGTTTTCACCAGTTTGTTGATCTTTTTCACCATGTCATCCGAGACAAAACCGCTGCCCTTCACCGACGTGGCCGTTTCCTCTTCGTTAACGACGTTGCTTTTTCCAATGCTAAGATTCCCGTTTCCGGTAACCCACAAGATCAGGACGATCACGCACAAGATCAAAAGCGTCCCCATGATGCCGACTGCCAGGCCGCCCCAAAAGGCACCGCCGTCTCCGCTGCGTCTTCCGTTTCCGTTCATTCCCGACTGATAGGAATCCATGTCGAAATATTGATTATTCTGACTCATTCTAAAATTGTCTCCTTACTGCCAAGATCCCCCCGCTTATACGGGCGGACTATCGTGATCGCCCGCTTACGGCTCCGTGATATATTCCCACGGTGACAGGTATTCCCCGTCCTTTCGCACGCTGAAATGCAGATGACTTCCCGTGGATCTTCCCGTGGAACCAACCAGTGCAATGGTATCCCCGCGCTTTACCACGTCATTTGCGGAAACCTTCAGAGTGGAAGCGTGCATGTACAGCGTATACAGATTGTCGCCGTGGTTGATCATTACGTAATTTCCCATGGTGGAGCTATACGTTGCCGCCACCACAACACCGTCATATGCGGCATAAATGGCCGTCCCCTTGGGCGAGGCAAAGTCCACGCCGTTATGGAACTGTTTCACCTTCAAAGTAGGATGGATCCTCCATCCGTAATCACAGCTGACCCTCGTATAGGATGCCAGTGGGAACTTAAAGGTACCGCCGTCATAGGTCAGTCTTAAGTTCAGCTGCTTTCTCTCCGCCTCAATGGCCTTCTCCAGCGCCCGGATCTCCTCCTCCTGCGCCTTGATCATGGCCTCATATTCCGCGATGGCCTTCTCGTTGTTGCTGATCTGACTTTCATAGGATTCGATGTCCCGCTGCTTTTGTTCCATGAAAACCTCAAGGGTATTTTGCTCCAGCAGGACGTTCTCCTGCATCTGGTCAAGGATCTCTTTCTCGATCTCCAGTTGCTTTTCACAAAGCTCCACGTATTTACGGTAATTTTGGTAATCCGTCCATTGCTCCTTGTCGTAGACCACCAGCTTTTCCATGAATTCCGCGCGGTTTAAGAAATCGCCCATGCCCGTAGTACCGGAAATGAGTTCTGCGGCCAGGGATCCTTTCTTCTCATACATCTGCCGGGCACGGATGATCATGCTTTCCATCTGACCGGTTTCACGCTCCACGGCATCCGCCAGCTCCTCCTGCGTATTGGCGATCTCTCCCTCCTTTACGAGGATCTGCCCCTTAAGATCAGCCATTTTTTCTTCGACAAGGGCGATCTGCCGGTCCAGCTCGGCAATGTAATTATTCAGATCATTCTTCTTGGACTCCAGACCCTTTTGGATCTGCTGGACGTTGCTCAGATTCTGCTTAAGTCCGTTTTTTTCCTTTTGTGCCTTATCAACCTGTCTCTGTTTTTCCTTAATGCTCTGTACAATGGCGGAATCATTCCGCGCGGAACTGCCCGCCGCCCTTGATTGCACGATCCCCAGTGAAAGAACGGCAGCCACGGCCAACAGGCAGATCGTCATCTTTCGTCTATTCTTCATACGCTGTCTCCATCCCGCTTAAACGGCATTACGACGTAATTATACCTTCAGATGCTTTCTTACGGAGAGAACGCTGCCCACAAATCCCATGCCAACGCCCAACGCAAAGCAAGCAGGCGTCAGGAAGGAAAAGACCTTCTGCACGGACAGGAAATCAAAGAGATTACTGAGCGCCGTATAATGGGTTTTCAGATAATCCAGGGCAATTTGATACATGTGATACAGCGCCACCAGCGGAATGACCGCGCCAACGGCGCCAATGATCATACCCTCGATCACAAAAGGAGAACGGGCAAAGAAGTCCGTCGCCCCCACGTATTTCATGATGTTGATCTCCTGGCTGCGGGCAGCAATGCCGACGGCAACCGTATTGCTGATAAGGAAAATGCTGACTGCAAATAGTATGATGATGATGCCCGCGGAAATGTAAGCGATCAGGAGATTTGCCCCCGTCAGCTTGCTGGCCGTGGATTCGTCGAAATTCACCTTGCGCACCTCGGGAATGGACTGAAGCCAGGTAACCAGGGTGTCCTGCATTGCCACGTCGCTGAGGAACACCTCATAGGTATTCTCGCCGCGAAGGGGATTATCCTCATAACCACTGGCATAATCTTCTCCAAAGTACTCCGGTCCAAAGGTGGCCCATGCCTCTTCATCACTGGTAAACTTGACGTGGGAAACCTCTTCCCTTGCCTCGATCTCCCTGCCGATCTGCTCAATGCGCTCCGCGGTAGGGATCTGCTCCGCGGGATGCTCATATTCCTCCCTGTGCTGGAAGCCTTGATCGCGATAGCAAAGGTCATATTCGCTGTGGAAGAAGACCGTAACGGAAACCCCTTCCTCCGCCTTCATGACAATGTGCTGAAAATTCATGACTATGGCGTAAAAAGCACCAAAAATAAACAAGCAGGCTGAAATGGTCGCAACGGATGCCAGCGAAAACAGCTTATTGTGAAATATGTTCACGACTCCCTGCTTTATAACGTACAATAATGAACTAATCTTCCTCAACATACTCACCTTCCTCTTGGTCACTTACGATCACGCCTTTTTTCAGCGCGATCACGCGTTTACGCTTCTCGTTTACGATCTCCTTGTTGTGCGTTATCATGATCACGGTCGTACCCTGAGCGTTGATCTCTTCCAAGAGGTCCATGATTCCCCACGCATTTTGGGGATCCAGGTTACCCGTAGGCTCATCTGCCAGCAAGATGTCCGGAGAATTGATCAGAGCCCTTGCCAAAGCAACGCGCTGCTGTTCTCCTCCGGAAAGCTCCCGGATCTTCGCCTTATATTTTCCGGCCAGTCCCACCGTTGCAAGAATAGTGGGAACGTTCTTTCTGATCTCCTCCGTGGGCACCTCAAGGATTCTCTGTGCAAATGCCACGTTCTCATAAACGTTTCTGTCCGTCAAAAGCCTGAAATCCTGGAACACCACGCCAATCTGACGGCGGTAAACGGGAATCTGGCGATGCCGAAGCTTCCCCACGTCCTGTCCCATGACGTATACCTTGCCCTCCGTCGCCGTCAATTCCCGGAGGAGCAGCTTAAACAGCGTGGACTTTCCCGCGCCGTTCTCTCCGACCACAAACACGAATTCGCCGCGCTTTACGCTTAAGTTTACGTTGTCCACCGCCGCCACGCCTGCCGAATACGTTTTACTTACGTTCTCCAGATAAATAATGCCCTTCTCGTCAATAAATTCCTGTTGTGCCTTAAGTCTTTCTTCTTTTTTGCTCATAGTTTCTCACGCTCCCGCCGGTTATCTCGTTTCCTCTGCGGGGTCCATTCGTTTTCATAATCATGGGCTCCCATTAATAAGACGAAATGGGGGCCCGCCTGGTTTCTCTTTTTCTATCCCCTTTTTTTACCATTATCCGGCAATGCCGTTTAGTATTCCATGCTTTCCATGTACTTCATGTACTTCACTACCATCAGCGCGATCTTGAAGGTAATGGCATCCTCAAAAACGCGAAGGTCAAGATTGGTAGTCTTCTGTAATTTGTCGAGACGATATACCAGCGTATTTCTGTGGATGAACAACTGGCGGGACGTCTCCGACACGTTCAGGCTGTTCTCAAAGAACTTGTAAATGGTGGAAAGCGTCTCCTCGTCGAACTCATCAGGGCTCTTACCGCCAAAGATCTCGCGGATGAACATCTTACACAGGGGAATGGGCAGCTGATAGATCAACCGTCCGATGCCCAGCTCGCTGTATGCCACAATGTCCCTGTCGTCAAAAAAGATCTTTCCTACGTCCAAGGCCATCTTTGCCTCCTTGTAGGAACGGCTGACTTCCTTGATCTCCTGGATCACGGTACCATAAGCGACGCGAACCTTAAGCCCCTCCTTTTGAAGGAACGTGCAAAGTGCACGGGCAGTCTTGTCGATCTCCTTAGCCGCATTGGTCTCCGTCAGATCCTTTACCACGATCACGTTGTTCTCATCGACTGCCGTAATAAAGTCACGGCTGTTGGCGCCGAAATGATTTCTGGTCAGCTCCAGGGCATTGTTATCCTTCTTGCTGCCCGCTTCCACGATCATGACAACCCTGGATACGTCCGTCTGGATGTGCAGCTTTTTGGAACGGCTGTAAATGTCCACAAGCAAAAGGTTGTCGAGCAGCAGATTCTTGATAAAGTTGTCCTTGTCAAAGCGCTCCTTGTAAGCCACCAACAGGTTCTGGATCTGGAATGCCACCATTTTACCGATGGTATATACGTCCTCACCGCTGCCGGCTACAAGCAGCACGTACTCCAGCTGCTGTTCGTCATAAATCTTAAAATACTGATATCCCTGAATCTCCTGGGAGTCCGCGGGGGAAGCTGCAAACTCCACCACTGCCTTGGAACAATTCCCCATGTCGATGGTGCTGGCAACCTCCTTGCCATCCACGTCCATGACGGAAAGTTCAATTCTTGCGATTCCCTTAAGGCCGTCGATCGTATTCTGTAGTATCTGATTTGAAATCATGCGTAACCACTCCTTTGTGCCTGCAAAAAACTCCGTATAAAACAAATATACAAAAAAGTTCCATAAAAAGCAATAGCTTTTTGTGCAATTTTTCATATTTTTCACATCAAAATGCACAAAAAAGGGGAGTTTCCCTCATCTCCCCCCTTTTTTGTCCGGCACAAAACCATCGAAGATCATGATCCGGAATATGTCCTTCGCCTCCTCTAGCTGAGCCTGGCTCTGAATGGTCCAGGCGGCATTTTCCACGCGGTAAAACCGGCGCAGAAGGCGGTAGGAAAACTGATCCTTGTGCGAGTGTTTGTATGCAATAAAATCCGGTCTGGAAAAGACGTTAAATACCATGCTTGTCATGACAAGCTTTTGATAGAAAGGTTTCTCCGGTTCCTCCTCAAAATAATTCATGGAGAGCTGCCCCCGGAGGATCTCCGGATAATGCCGTCTGATCCACCATACGCACCCCGGATGGAAGGACTCCATGCAATAAAGCCCCTGATAAGATTCCAGACGCTTGCAGGCAAGCTTTGTCGCCGTAATGCAGTGTCCCTCATACTTCATTTCAATGATCAGAGGAACCTTTCCGGCAACAATCTTCAGCACCTCGTCAAACAACGGGATCTTCTCCTGCGTTCCCGCAAGGCGGCAGGCGCGAAGCTCCTCATACGTAAGCCGCGTCACCCTCTTTTGGACGCCACACATACGTTCCAGGGTATCATCATGAAATACCACAAGCTTTCCGTCCCTGGTAAGCTGCAGGTCCATTTCAATGCCATACCCCGCCTCCACGGCCCGCCGGAAGGCTGCCAGCGAATTCTCCGGTATGCCCGCCGAAAGATCATGCAGACCCCTGTGAGCAATATAGACCTTTTCAAAGGGCCGCATGGCCTTAAGTCTCGGCTTATTCGGTCCCAGCATCCATAGATAAAGCAGCGGAGACCACAAAAAGATCAACAACAAACACATCCAAACCATGGCTATAATCTCCGAATGGATTTTTCTCCGATCTGTATTTTCTTCTCCTTGAGCAGATGCCCGACGGCACGCTTGAATTCATTCTTGCTCATGCCCGTCTCGTGGGTAATGACCTCCGGCGCGGACTTATCCGTAAAGGGCAGGGACCCTTCGTAGCCATCCAAAAGCTCCAGGATCTTCTCCGCATCCTTCCGGATCTGCAGGTAAGCCTTCTCCCGGATGGAAAGCGTAAGTCTTCCGTCCTCCAGGACCGCAACAACCCTGGCGTTCACGATCTGGCCCGGCTCCACCTCCTCGAACAGTTCCTTTCTGGGGATCAGCGCGGAATACTTGTCATCCACCGCCACAAAAGCGCCAAATCGCTCGCTGACCTCATACACTCTGCCGCTTACCCTGTCCTCCTTATGGTAAGGGCTGTCGGAAAGAAGATTCTCATATACGTTCATGGTGGCACAAAGCCGTTCACTCTTGTCTACGTATAGGGAAACCAATACCTGATCTCCCTCCCTGACCCTTCCACGCTGTTGCTTAAAGGGAAGCAGAAGATCCTTCTCCAGACCCCAATCCAGAAATGCGCCGATCTTTCCCATCTGCGCCACGGTAAGGAGCGCGACCTCCCCCATGATCAGCTTTGGGCGCTTTGTGGTGGCAATAAGCCGATCCTTGGAGTCCTTGTAGAGGAACACCTCGATCACGTCACCTTCCTTCGCTCCCTCCGGCACCTGCTTTGCGGGAAGAAGCACCCGCTCCTCCTGCGTCTCCTTCGAAGATGCCAGATACACTCCAAACTCCACTTTCTTCACTATTTCCAGCGTCTGAATCTCACCCAAGCGCAAACTGCTCATCTTGTGACTCCTCTCCATGCCCCGGTTCTTTATGCCCCGGTTCTTTATTCCCCGGTTCTTTATTCCCCGGTTCTTTATGCCCCGTTTTTTTTCTTCCGGCCCGTTTTTCTTTAGTCCTCACTCGTTTCTTTCCGGCCGGAAGCGTCCTGCAGCCTTACCTTCATCCACAGGGTTCCAGCCAGCCCCAGGCACCTCGCGTATCCCAACACTGCCAGGGGAAATGCCATGAGATAATAGGGAAGCACGTACCTTGCCTTGGCCTCCCACAAAATGGTGAAAAAGAATCCTCCCAAAATTGTCACGGCAAACAAATACTCCATGGGATCCTTACTTCTCCTCACCCCAAAAACAAAATACAAAAACAGTCCCAGAAAGATCAGGAAATGCCATCTGTCCGCCCAAAACAGTACGTCAGCAAGTCCCTTCTCCGTATGGTAAACGCGGTCCATAAAGCTTCCCCTCGCCGGTCCCGACTCCTCCGTAAAATTCTTGCTAAAGTACAGGCACTGATACAGGGGCTGGTTCCATTGGGACAGCACCTTCATCTTGTAAAACTGCTTTGCATAAGCCGGGTCCGCCTTAAATTCCTGCATTCTCTCCCGGATATAAGCTCCCGCCGTCTCACCCACCGCATCGTAATCCCAGTCCAGGGAAGCCCCGGTCTCCTTGGGGTAATTATTATACCAGCCATAGCCAAGCCAGCTCTCCTGCATGCCCATGGCGATCCACGAGTTCACGGGAAGCCCCTTTTCGATCTCCTTCCCGGACCTTGCCGCATACATGGCATAGATCCCCTGATAAGCCAAAAGCGCCACTGCCAGGGAAAGTCCGGCGGTAAGAAGCATTCTCCACCGCTTCTTACTGATGACGTCGATCGCAGCCAGGATAAAGAAGGCCACCATAAAGATCATGCTGTTCTTCCTCACAAGACAAGCCATGGTAAACGAACAGACCACAACGGCTACAATATACCATTTTGGCTTTTCCTGCAAGCATAAGATTCCAAAAAATGCCAAAAACAGGAAAAACGTACTGGGAAGATCCCCGTAAACCCAGCTGGTATAACCGATGAGCGGCAGGCACCCCATCATCAGCAGGCAATACAGGATCTTTGTCACAAATCCCGCTCCCAGCTTTCTCAGGATCAGGTACCCCAAGAGTACGGTTCCCGCCGCAAAAAGTACGCACGCGACCTCGATCGCAAAGTAATTATAGGTTCCCACAATGCGGAAAAACAGCTCCACCACGGCGATCTGCCCCAGCTGCTGAGGATAAAACTGACAATAGCAGCCATGCCCGAAGAAGTCGTAATTTCCCTCGATAAAATATGAGGCGCCCCCGTAAATAAAGGCCTGGTCCCCTTCCGGCACCCTGTCCGCGGAGGTGATCCACCATAATCCGGCCACCAGTACCCAGATGACCGCAAAGGCCACCGCCGCAAATTCCATGCGCTTTTTGACCCCCTCGGAGCACTTCTCCCGCGCCAGCCAAAGCAGCGCCGCCACCGCCAGAAAACCGGCAAGAAAAGCCACGTTCCATAAGGGCTTGTCCTTTACGTTGATGGGCATTTCCTCCCAGGAGATCCGGAGATACTGCGTATAAAAAAAGCTCTGATAGGTCAGATACAAAAAGACCAGTCCGCCAATGCCTGCCATCACCGGATACGTGATGAGCCTGATCCAGTCCTTACCTGCATTCGCGGATCTCAAATTCCACCGTGGCATAAGTCTTCTCCTCCTGATCCTGCAGGGCTACGGTCACCCTTCCCTCTTCACTGACGACGTAAGGATACAGCACGTCGCCCAAAAATGCCTGCTTCTTATACTCGGCGCGAAGCTGGGTGACGTCCGTTTCCTTCGGCAAAAACTCCAGCGCCATGGATACGTACTGTCCATTGTTCACGTGATGATTTGCGTCCAGATGATGCGGCATCACCACGATCTCTCCCTTCTTCTCCCCGCCCTCCGGCACGGAGATCTTTCTCCCCGCATAGTCCATGTCGATCCGGGGCTCCACGGGATATCCCTTGATCATGTTTTCGTCCGGCATCTGAAAACGGCCCGTTTTCAGATTGATGAGACTCCATACGCTGTTGGCCTTCGCCAGGTAATTTCCGTCCTGATCCAGCATTATAAAATTACGATGTCCCATAAATTTCTGAAACTCGTAGGGAATGGTGGCTATCGTCACCTTCTCCCCCAGCATGGGAAGCCGGAGCGGCACGATCTGCCAGGAATTCAAAACCCAGATCAGATCCTTCCCCAGGCAATACCTGACGCCAACTCCCGCATCCTCCGACTGAAACGTGGAACAATCCTGAAAATAATTAAGCAGCGACATAAGGGTCAGTCTTCCCTCGCTGTCCGTCTCACTGTACCTGATCCTGCTGTCAAACTGATACATAACGTTCCTTTCTCTTTCGCCCGTTCCATGGTCTTCGTTCCATGGTCTCCGTTCCATGGCCTCCGTTCCATGGCCGGTGCCCTGCCATCATCCTGTTGTCATTTTCCTAAAGATCCGTTCAGCCGTCCACCCGTTCAAACTTTACGTCCACGAGATCCAGCCCGCCCTGCGCAAAGTA
>ONSO01000044.1:15560-21729 GCA_900320485.1 uncultured Lachnospiraceae bacterium
CTTCCGGAATAGCTTACGGGCTTTCCTCCCGTCCCGTTCCACGTAAAGGTTCCGCAGGCCGTTCCCATGCAAAATACCGTTACCGGGATCTGCGCCAGTTCTCCCGCATCCGAGCTTGCCGTCAGCGTAAACCGGAACATGCCAAGCTTCTCAAGATCCATCACAAAGCTAAAGCTTGAATCCCTTTGCGCCTTTACGTCCCGCAGATCCACCGTCAGGCTGTCCGCCACCTGATAGCAGGGAACCTCCTCCTGACCGCCGCTCTGCTCATCCTCGCGGCCGACGATCTCTATTTCCTCCGCGGTTCCAAGAACTCTCTTCATGGCATTGGAACGAAGGATCACCTTCAGCACGTTCGACGCATTGCGCTGAAGCTCCGCGCGGCTAAGCTCGCCCTTTGCCAGGGATTCCAAGGTATTGTCATCATGATCTTCCCCATCGGCGCACACCATGTATACGTCATTCTGCGCCATGGCCATGGCTGCCAGATCCCGCTTGTCAGGCTCCTGCCCCCTGCGGTTAATATTCGCCCACCAGTCCGTCATGGCAAAACCCTCAAATCCCCACTCATTCCGAAGGATCCTCGTGGTCAGGTCATAGCTTCCCGCCGTCCAAAGCCCGTTTACGCTGCCGTAGGTCGTCATAATGGTATAGGCTCTGCCCTTCTTTACCGCGATCTCAAAGCCCTTTAAGTATATCTCCCGAAGCGCCCTCTCCGAGATCACGCTGTCAAGGAAGTGTCTTCTTGTCTCCTGATTGTTACCGCAAAAATGCTTAACGGTTCCCGTAACGCCCGCCGCGTGGAGCCCCATAAGCTGCGCTGCGGCGATCTCGCCCGTCAGGAAGGGATCCTCTGAAAAGTACTCAAAATTCCTTCCGTTCAGGGGGTGCCTGTGAATGTTCATGCCAGGTCCCAGGAGACATTCCACGTGATTTGCGCTCATCTCCCGGCCGGTAAAGGTAAAGAGCTCCGTCAAAAGCTCCCGGTTCCAGGTACATGCCAGCATGGTGCCGCCGGGAAGACTAAAGGCCTTCGTCCCGCAGTCCAGCCGCATGCCGGAAGGGCCGTCGCTGCAGCACCCGCAGGGAACTCCCATCTCCTGAAGATGCTTTGACACGCCGCCAAAGGCTGCTGCCGTCCCCGCCGTTACCTTCGGACTTCCCATGCCCTCGCCGCGGATCAGGCAGGCAAGATCCTCATCGGAAAGCTGCCCGACAAACTCCTCTAATCCATGCTTTCCAAGGGCCACGTCGGACAGCCTGATCCCGAGATCTCCCGTCTGCGCGATCTCCTTTGGCATGCCCTCCCTGCGCCATTTTCCTTCTTCCCGGGGATAATACACCGTCATGGTGCCCTCTCCGTCGTCACTCTTTTCGCAGGCAGTTACCCTGTCCCGCATGGGAATGGTCTCAAAGGATGGCTTTCCGTTCCGGTTTACCATGCGCGAAAAAGGCCTTACGGGTGCCAGGGCGCTCTGAGCCTGTCTCAGCACCACCTGCCTGTCAAGCTTCATGCAGATGGGCGAGCGCGTGTCCCGGACGCTGGTACCAATATGGAACCAATAATCCCCCTCCTCTAAGAGGAACGCAAACGCATTTCCCGTCGCCCCGCCGTCATCATAAGAGGCAAAGCTTTCCGGGTTTACGTCAATGGTCACCGTCTGACTCTCTCCGGGCATTAAGGTCTTTGTCTTTGCAAATCCGCAGAGTACCCTGGCAGGCTTTCCCAACTTTCCCTGAGGGGCCTCGCAGTATAGCTGGACCACCTCTTTTCCGGGAACGGTTCCTACGTTTGTCACCCTGACGCCGGCATGCAGTTCAGGATAGCCCTCACTCGCTTCTCCCCTGCCACCGACCTGATCCAGAAAAGCCCCTGCGGAAAGTGCTTCATCATCCAGCTCAAACTTCCCGTATGACAGGCCGTAGCCAAAGGGATATCTTACGCGATCCTTCGCAAAGGTTTCGAAATAACGATATCCCACGTAAACGTCCTCACAGTAATAATCCCGGTTCTGATCCCCGAAATTTGCGTGAGAAGGGTAATCCTCAATCTTGTAAGCAATGGTATCCGTCAGTTTTCCGGAGGGGGACACGTTCCCAAGGAGGACGTCCGCCGTGCCAAGACCGCCCATCATGCCCCCCTGCCAAACGTAAAGCAGGGCGTCAGGCTGATATTCATCCATAAAGCTCACGTCAATAATGGACGCCACGTTTAAGAGAACTGCCACCTTCCGGAAATGCTTCCTGACAAGGCGCAGCATCTCCCTCTCCCCTGCCGTCAAAAGATAGGACCCTTCCGCGTAAGAGTTGTCCATCTCCTCCCCGGCAGTACGCCCAATGACGATCAGCGCCGTCTCGCACCGGCTTGCAACGCGCTCTGCCAGCGCCTCGTCCAGCGGCATCTCCTCCTGGCACCAGGGCTCCCCGCCCCAGCTTGCGCCGCGGTCAAAGGGATGCTCCGCCGTCCAGTCAAGATAGCACTGATACAGCTCCTCGTCAAGCTTTGCTCCCCGAAGGGTCAGTCCCTCGGGAATGTTTATCACGTGCGATACGTTCACCATGCCGCCGGAACCGGTGCCGCTCTTATAATAATCCAGCTGGATCCTTCCAAAAAGCGCCACGCTCTTTTCGCGGTCTATGGGCAGCGTGCCGTTTTTGTTTTCAAGGAGTACCACGCCCTCTGCAATGGCCTCCGTGGCCTTTTCTTCATACTTTTTCCAATCCAAGATCACACTCATGCTTATTCCCCCGTAGTTTAATTAAACCAACACCTTCGTAAGGATCTCGTCTTCCATTACCAGCTTCTTTGCCGCCTCGCGATACTTCTCCTCATGGAGATAGGTATGCCTGTGCGGCTTAATGCCCGGTGCCATGTCAATGGCCTTGATAAAGTCCTCCTTGCGCATTCCCAGGGTTGCCACGTAATCCCAGAAGCCCGTCTCCGTAAAGATCTTGTTGACCCTTACGTACCGGTGATCCTGCACCTTTGCCATGATATAGGTGGCGATGCCTACCTGAATGCCATGGAGCTGAGGCACCTCAAGGAACTTGTCCAGCGCATGAGAGATCAGGTGCTCACTTCCGCTGGTAGGCGCGCTGCTCCCCGCGATCTCATTGGCGATGCCGCTCATGGCCAGGGAATCCAGAAGCTCCTTCAGGAATACCTCGTCCTGAATGTTTTCATAAGGCGTGCGCACAAAGCTGTTGACCGCCTTCTTTGCAACCATCACCGCAAAATCATTGAGGACCGATGCTCCTTGCCTTGCCTCATAAGCCCAGTCATACAGGGACGTGATCTTTGCCACCATGTCACCGATGCCGGAATAAATGAATTTCACCGGCGCGGTACGGATCACCTCCGTATCCACCACAATGCCGTAGGCCAGCTTCGCAGGGACGGAATTCCGCCTGCCTCCTACAAGAAGGGAAGCGCTGGCACTGGAAAAGCCGTCGCTGGAGCTGCTGGTGGGAACGCTGATAAAGGGCATGCCCCTGAGGAACGCCGCATACTTACCGGCGTCAATGACCTTGCCTCCGCCGATGGAGACCACGGCCTTCGCGGAATTGGGGATGGCAAAGGCCAGGGGGATAATGTCCTCGATGGCCACGGTATCCAGCTCCTGATACTCCAATACCGTTACGCCCGCCGCCTTCATGGAATCCATGACCTTCATGCCAAAAAGCTCAATGAGTCCGTTTCCAAAAAAGATCACCACTTCCGTAAGATCCTCTTCCTTCAGCGTGGGTCCAAGGCAACCCAGTGCCCCCTTCCCCACCTTTAAGATCACCGGAATGGAAATACTGTCATTTTTCTTCACTTCATTTTCCTCCTTCAAACTATCGTTCGCCCGAGCCGTTCTATGCTTTGTGTCCGCCGATCTGACCGTTTCTCTCCCGGGTCGTGGCTCCCTCTTCCAGGTCCATCCCCTTTAGAACGGCGTTCTTTCCGTAACGTTTTTGAAGATTCAGGATCGCCTCCTGCATCTTCTTTTCCCGGGCAAGGCGCTCCTCCTGCTTTGCCTCCCGCTCCTTTTGCTCCGCGGTAAGCCCGTAATCCTTAAACAGTTCCAGTTGTTCATATTTTTCTTCCTCGGCCGCCTTCTTTTCGTCGACCACGTGACATGCCGTCAGATTCAGCCGCCTCACGGTCAGCGCCGGATCCAGCTGGCGGTCAAAAATGGCCAGGGTTCCCTCCACGATCTTGCGGGACGAGGAAGTAAAGCCGTCAAGATTCTCCGTACCGTGGGCATGCTTTGGAACCAGTCTTCCGTAAAAATCAGCCGTTACCTCTCCCTGATAGCGGGCCCTCTTTGCGGGATCCGTCAGATTCTCCACGTCATACCCCACCGTCAGCACAAGCTGATCCGTGACCAGCTTCTTTGCCACAAGATCCAGGGACAAAAGCTCCGCCATCTCCCGTACCACGATCCTCGCCTTGTCATAAGGATAAGGACATTGTAACACTTGTCCCGAACTAATGGAATTGTTTTCCGGTTTATAATTTTTTATGTCTGCAATGGTGGTAGGCTCCCACCCCCAGGCATGGTCGATGAGAAGCTCCGCGTTGATCCCAAAGATCCTGTACAAAAGGTCCTCATTGTAAAACTCCGTCTCCTTGCCAAGACTGCATCTTGCTATGTCACCCATGGTAAAGAGCCCCACCTCGCTAAGCCTTCTGGCATACCCTCTGCCCACGCGCCAAAAATCCGTCAGGGGCTGATGATCCCAAAGGAGTCTGCGGTAGCTCATCTCGTCAAGGCTGGCCATCCTTACCCCGTCCGCATCCGCAGGCGCATGCTTTGCCACAATGTCCATGGCGATCTTGCACAGGTACAGATTCGTTCCGATCCCTGCCGTAGCGGTGATCCCGGTCTCGGCAAGCACCTCACGCACCATCTTGCGCGCCAGCTCCCAGGCCGTCATCCGGTAGGTCTTCAGATACGCCGTCACGTCCATGAAAACCTCGTCGATGGAATAGACGTGAATGTCCTCCGGCGCCACGTATCTCAGATAAACCTGATAGATCATGGTACTGTATTTTACGTACAGGGACATTCTGGGCGTTGCCGTGATATACGTAAGCTCAGGCGTTCCCGGCTTTCTGCTGCGGTTGACCTCCCTCACCTTTTGCACCACTTCAAAAAGTCTGGCGCGCCCCGGTATTCCGTACGCCTTCAGGGAAGGCGACACCGCCAGACAAATGGTCTTCTCCGTCCTGCTTGCATCCGCGACCACAAGATTTGTGGTCAGGGGATCCAGCCCCCTCTCGATGCATTCCACGGAAGCATAAAAGGATTTTAAGTCAATGGCAACGTAAGACCTCTCAGACATTACTTCTTCCGCTTTTTCTTTCTTTTTTTCCTGCATTTCCTACATCTGCAGTCCTGGGGCTCCAGGTCATTTCTGATCCCCGCGACGCAGATCAGGGCTACCAGCGCCAGCTGTCCCGCAAGGAGCAGCGCGTCCTTGTTGTCCCTGACAAACTTCAGCACCGGATTTTCCTTTGCCTCCGTAGCTTCCTCCGAGGGCTGATCATCCGTAAGTGCCTGATTCTCAAACTCTTCCATAGCTTCGCCTCTCTTACAACAAAATCCCTTTTACGGGATCGTGATCTTTGCGATCCTCTCCAGCTCCACGCTCACCTTTTCCCCGTTTTCATCAAGAAGTACCATGGCCTTCCCCCGGGGATCCAGCCTTAAATACCTTCCGGCGGTCTCCACGTAAGCCCCTCCCTCCTTTACGGGGTCAGGCACAAAATGCTGCAGGATCACCTCCGGCCTGCGCTCCCGGTTCTCCTCAAGAAAACTCAGGGCCTCGTCCAGCTTCTCCTTCTCGCCTTCGTCCATCTCCCGGAAAGACTCCGTGAGCCTTCCCGCCTCCGCAATGGCCGCTTCATAGCCCGTCAGGGCCGCAAAGGGCGAAAACTGCGCCGCCCGTTCC
Organism: uncultured Lachnospiraceae bacterium; assembly: GCA_900320485.1. Classification (GTDB taxonomy): domain Bacteria; phylum Bacillota; class Clostridia; order Lachnospirales; family Lachnospiraceae; genus Acetatifactor. Next base: position 21,501 of record ONSO01000044.1, read on the forward strand.
GAAACGGGCATGTGAGGCCTTCCGGAGGACTGATGATGCGGAAGGTTTATGATGTCATCATACTTGTTTTGTCCCATGTCATGACTCCGTCTTTTTTGCAGACGCCGCCGCAACTCTAAAGAAGAACAGGCCCAGCAGGAACAATACGGACAAGACGCTGATGCCCTTGTTGATGCTTCCCGTCAGCTGGGATACCAGTCCGACCAGCGTAGTTCCAAGGAATGCCGCG
>ONSO01000244.1 GCA_900320485.1 uncultured Lachnospiraceae bacterium
ACCCGCATGGGAGAGAAGTTTGAGGAGTTTTACGTTGACGAGAAAGCCATGTATGAGATGATCTTAAAGGTTTTCTATGACGTCATCGAAGACTAAGGTATTAAGCCGTAAGGCTTGATATAACCACATGATCCTTAGAGAAAGGAGGAACAATCCAATGAAAAAGTTATTAAGAACTCTTGCACTTACCATCGCTACCGTTTTGGTATTTGGCTTGACCGTAAGTGCAGCTGACAGCGTTAGCACCAAAACTGCAAGCGCCGTTGACCAGCAGCTCGCAGTTGATGCTCAGAAGATCGCCAACAATGGCGTGAACGGAGCTACCGGTAAAATCGGTAACCTGAATGAGCAGTGGCTGATCCGTGCTCAGAGATATGCTGACGGACATGGCCTTGGTAAGGTTCAGACCATTTTCTTCTTTGACTCCAGCGCTACCAACGCTACTTTGAGCATTATGTACGAAGGTACCAAGGAGAATCAGAGCTATGTATTCCTGCACTATACCGGCAAGAATGCAGCAAGCGGAAACTGGAACGACGTTACCGACGCTGAGTACGATGCAAACGCTTGGGAAGTTATCAACGTTACCGTTGATTCCAACAAGAGAATGAGTGGTTACTTCACGAAGTTCTCCCCTATTGGTATCGCAGAGGGAACTGCTTCCACAGCAGCGGTAGTGGCTCCTAAGACCGGCGAAGTGATCGCTCTTGCAGCTATCATGGCGCTCGTTATGATCGCAGGCGCAGCAGTATGCGCTAAGAAGGCTCGCCTTCAGAAATAAAAAGGACGTAAGGTTCTTTTGATTAATCATGCATGATTAGTTAATAAAAAATAATTAGTACTACTCTTTGACATGTGGTTTTCCCGTGGATTGGCGCCTTAAGGCGTCGGTTCACGGGATAAATTTTTGGAAAGAAAAGGATCAAACGAAAGTGAAGACAGGGCAGGGAATAAAAACTCCATTGACGGAAGGAAACGTGATCAAGGGCATATTGGGCTTTGGCCTGCCACTTTTGATCGGCCAGGTTTTTCAGCTTTTTTACGGACTTGTGGACGTAAGGGTCGTGGGAGAGATCCTTGGGGAAGATGCATTGGCCGCAGTAGGGGCAACGTCGACTTTAAGCGATCTGCTGGTAGGGTTCCTTAACGGTTTTACCAACGGGCTGGCCATTATCCTGGCAACCTATTATGGCGCAAAAAACGAAAAGTACGTAAAAAAGGCACTGGGAGGGACCATTGTTCTTGGAATTTTGGGAGCGCTGCTTGTCAGCGGCCTAAGTCTTCTTTTCCTGTCGCGGATCCTTGAGTTCTTAAATATTGAGGAGGCCTTGCTTACTCAGGCGAGAGCCTATATCTCCGTAATTTTGGCGGGGCTTTTATGTGCAGCCCTTTATAACGTATGCGCTGCAGTGCTCCGGGCCATTGGGGATTCGTTTACGCCGCTGATCTTTTTGATCGTGGCAAGTTTTTCCAACATCGGACTGGATTATCTGCTGGTGGGTCCCCTTTCCATGGGAGTTGCGGGTGCAGCCTATGCCACGGTGATCTCGCAGGCGGGATCGGCCCTCCTGTGCTTTCTCTACGTAAGAAAGAAATATCCCGTGCTCCGCGTTTCAAGGGAAGACCTCCGGCCGGAGCGGGAGCTTTGGCATAAGCTTTTGACAAGCGCATTTTCCATGGCGTTTATGATCAGCTTTGTTCAGCTTGGAACCTTTGCACTTCAGACAAGCATCAATACCTTTGGAGGAAAGGTGATCGTGGCTCACACGGCGGCCAGAAAGGCTACCGGGATGTTTATGCTTCCCTTTGCGGTTCTGGGAACGGCGCTTGCAACTTTTTGCGGTCAAAATCTTGGTGCGGGAAAACCTGACAGAATCCGGGAGGGGATTCTGAAAACAGTGCTCATCACCTGGGGATGGTGTATTCTTGTCATTGCAGTCACTTACCTTTGGGGGCCGCGCCTCATACAAATGATCATAGCTTCTGACGATGCGCAGATCCTTGGTACGGCTTGCAGATATCTTCGGTTTGACACGCTGTTTTACTTTGTGCCTGCGGTGATCAGCCTTTTTAGGAACAGCATGCAGGGCTTTGGAGACACAAGGACGCCAGTCTTTTCCAGCATGCTTGAGCTATTGGGAAAGGTACTGGTGGTACTCTTTTTAACGCCCAGGATTGCTTATGACGGCATAATCCTGGCTGAACCCATGGTCTGGATCGTCATGGTGATCCCGCTTGTCATCGGCATGGCAAAGAGACTAAAAGGGACCGGAAGAAAACCACAGGGGCGTAAACGTCGACCGGCGGGATCAGGCTTAAACGATGCCCCGCGAAATCAGGCTTGACATTTTGGGCGGAATTCGTTAGAATACTCAAGTAAAGGCAATGAAGGTGCAAACAGACGAATTCGTCGCCGTAGGTACTCATTTTCCTAAACTTTCCAGAGAGGGATGGCCATCGGCTGAAAGCCGCCCAGGTAAAGATGAGGAACCGAATTTCCCACCGGAGCCGTTTTGATGAAGGCCCTTGGCGATTAGTCAAAACCGGGTAGTGCTCGTTACGCACTTACGAGAGCCTGACGGTAGTGATCTGCTTGGCAGATCATTTCATGATATGTCCTTTGTCAGGAAGCAGGGTGGTACCGCGTAGATTTACGTCCCTCGCATGGAGAACCATGCGGGGGACTTTTTTTCGTTTGAACGCAAAAAAGGAGGAAAAGAAGCATGAATGAAAGATTTGGCGAGATCAAACAGGAAATCATGAATGGCATTAATGAACTTTCCAGTTCTAAAGCCGTTTATGAGTTCAAAAAGCAATTTCTGGATTCCAAGGCCGGCAAGATCGGTCTTTTGATGAAGGAGATGAAGAACATTGCACCGGAGGAGCGCGCAGGCTTTGGCAAGGGTGTCAACGAGCTAAAGGAGTGGGCACAGCAGAAGTTTTCGGAGCTGGATGAGAAGATCCGCGCAAAGGAGCTGGAGCTTCGCTATGAATCCGAAAAGATCGACGTAACTGAGCCGGGAGAAGAAATGAAGAGCGGAAATCTTCATCCCATTACCCAGATGAGAAACGAGATCATAGACGTATTTTCCGGCATGGGCTTCGAAGTGTTTGAAAATAAAGAGATTGAAAATGATTATTATAATTTCACGGCGCTGAACACGCCCAAGGATCATCCCGCCAGAGA
>ONSO01000169.1 GCA_900320485.1 uncultured Lachnospiraceae bacterium
CTCACGCTGATTGGTTATGCCAATGGCGCTGATCTGGTCTGCTCCGGCGCCGATCCTCGCCATGGCCTCAATGGCCACCGCCAGCTGGCTGGACCAGATCTCCTTCGGGTCATGCTCCACCCAGCCGGGCTTCGGATAGATCTGCCCGAACTCCTTTTGCGCCATGGAGCATATGTTGCCCCCCTTGTCAAATAATATGCAGCGGGAACTTGTCGTCCCCTGATCCAGTGCCATTACGTACTTTTGCATCCCATACCCTCCCGGCTCACTGCCAGATCACGTAAAAAAGGCATCTCCAAGAAGCCGGCCTTTCCCCCGCTTAGCTTCCTGCAAGTGCCTTTTTTCTGGCGTCTTATTCCTTATATGGCTTTGTCGCGTCACATTCCTCCGAATGGAAGCGTGAACAATGCCTGTCCTTATATTTGTTGCAAAGGGCCATTCTCCAGTGATCGTCATAGCCCGTCTCCGCAAGATCGATCTCCCAATACTCCTGGTACAATACCGGCTGGCAGGGCGGATTATGGATCCACCAGTCAGGATAGGGATATTTCGCACAGTACTCAAAAATCTCGTTGGGACTCTTCTGATTCATCATGCGCTTAAACATGTCAGCGTAGGAATTGCAGATCCCCTCACGCCAGTCCGGCGCATCCGGATCCAGCCAGGGGAAAACCATAAACGGCGGAAGAATGTCCATGTCCTTAAGGATATACACAACCTCCGGGTTCGCCTTGATGTATAAAAACAGATCCTCTGCCGCCTTCGCATATGTTTCCAGTGCAGCCACCTCTTTCGGAAAATGGCTTCTCATTGCCTCCGTCTGCGCTGAATCCCCCAAAGAGATACTCTGACTCAATCTCTTTGTCTCATCCTGTAATTTCTTAACTTTCGCCAATTTTCGATTCGCAAAGACTTCCTTCAGGCCCATTACCAGTAACTCCTCTCTCACCCCAAATTCCCGACAGCGCGCAAAAAATAAGACCGCACCTACTGTCCTATGGATAGTATAGCACGTTTTTCCACAAAAGAAAAGGACACTTCGAAAATAAAAGTGTCCTTTTTTCCCTTTCTTTTCGGGCCCTCAATTTATTGTACCTTCCGGCGCTCAAAACCACAATTTATTGTAGATCCGTAACCTTCCCCGCAAATACGATCTGATCATTTGTCTGATCATAGATCAGAAAAGCAAAGGGTCTGTCCAGAAAAACCTCCTTCACTTCCCTGGGTTCGGGCTCCATGGCGGCCGCTTCATCGGCCATGATCACCGTCACGGCTGCCGCCCTGGTTCCCTTCTCATCCAGCTCGATCTTACACTTCTGGAGCACGTCACTGACAAACAGCATGGAATCCTCGATCATTTCCCCAAATTCCGCCTGATTGGGATCAAAAATCCTTAAAACGCCCTGCGCCTTCAATACGTCCACAAGGCAATCTGCCGTAGTGTCAAAGTCCAACTTCGGCATCAGCGCCCTGACGTCATATTGGGCCGTTTTACTCTCAAGCAACCCCTGAAGATCCAGATCCTTCAGCTGAAATTCCCCTTCCTGCTTCGGCAAAATGCCGATAAAACAAAATCCGTTGTAATAGCGCTTGGCAAAAGCCGTGCAGGCGTCGTTTTCATAATAATCCGTCACCACGTCAAAGAGCATCTCCTGCTCCGAGGTCTTCCCCTCAAGATCCGTAAACTTATGCTCCCGCAGCCCCCATTCGCCTATCCAGGGAGATTCAAAATAGACGGAATTCACCAGTACCGCCTTTAAATCCTCCGTGAACGCGTCCGGCTTCACCACTTCCTTTACCAGCCCATTTGTATGCTTGTCACACCAGGAATTGATCTTCCCTGCCGTCTCCGCGGGTTTCCCCATAAAGTCCACGTTCTCCGCCTCCGCGCGGAATTTCTTAGTGACCAGCTCCTTATATGATTCCTTTAGGCGCGCGTCCTGCCGCACCCAGATGGAATCAGCCAGCTGATAGGAAAAGGAATACTCCGAATCCCTTGTTTTCTCCGCCTTAAGCCCTTCCGCAAAGGAAAAATAACGGTCTGCCCATTCCGCATAATCCTCCCGGCCAAGATAGCGGTACAGCTCCGTGGCAGTCTCCCCCGTTGTCCCTTCCGCCACCATTCCCAGTGCCAGATTTAAGGACAAAGGGCTGACAAGTATGTTCCCGCCATTTTCCTCATAGACCTGATCCGCAAGAAAGGCCGCCTTCTCCCCCGCGTTTCTAAGCTCCACCGGCGTGATCACCCTGCCGGATCCGGCCCCAAGCTTCTTTAACTCTCCGCCGCCGGGCTCGCTTTTGACGGGCTCCCCGCTGCCAACCTCGTTTCCGGACTCGCTTGCGTTGCCGGCCACGTTTCCGGACTCGCTTGCGTTGCCGGCCTGCGCCGCACTCCCGGACAAAGCGCCTGAATTCCCGGTATTGCCTTCCCCGCAGCCCCCCAGGAGCATGCATGCACATAAAAGGATCAATAATTTTCTTTTCATCTATTTTTACTCCTTTCCTCTTTCCCTTAAAGACGGATTTCAGATCCCAAAAGTTTCACCCGCCGCGAAAAAACCTCGCCAAAATCATTGGCATTTCGCTGCAAATGCAGTATATTGAAAATAGGCAGCCCATCCGCACTGCCATCCAAAGAAAGCTCGAAGCTCATAAAAGGAGGCAAGCATTCCATGAACGAAAGAAAATTAGTGGCACTCACCTTTGACGACGGCCCCTCCAACGTAACGGAGAAGGTCTTGGACATCCTGAAAGAGGAAGGGATCGTCGGCACCTTCTTCCTCATCGGCCAGAACGTAACCCCGGACAAGAAACCCGTTTTGGAAAGGCAACTCGCCCAAGGGTGCGAGATCTGCAACCACTCCTTTACCCATAACAAGATGGATCAGATGACGCCGGCCCAGATTCACGAGGAGATCGAAAAGACCTCAGACGTGATCCGTGACGCGGTCGGCATCGAAACCCGCTTTTTCCGTCCCCCTTACATCGCCCTGAGCGACACCATGTATGCCAATATCAACATGCCTTTCATCTGCGGCCATGACAGCAAGGACTGGGACGATTCCACCTCCGCTCAGGACCGCATCGACAGAGTCCTCGCTTCCGTAAAGGACGGCTCTCTTGTCCTCATGCATGACATGGCAAACAACGTAAAAACCCTGGAAGCCCTCCCCGTGATCATCCGCGAGCTGCGCGCCAAGGGCTTCTCCTTCGTCACCGCAAGCCAGATCTTCGACGAAAAGGGCATAGACCCCAACGTTCCTCACAAGCTCTGGTCTAACGTTTTCGACTGAAAATAATGATCCAATACCATTTTGACAACGCCGTCATAACTGTTTTCCTTAAGCAGGTCCCCCTGCACGCTCCACCCCACGTCCGCCACCTGTGCCGCCGTGGGTGCCAGGTTTTGTGCAGGGTGACTGACGGAATCATATCTGGCCTGCCGCTCCTTTGCGGCATTCTCGCGATCCTCCTGCACCCTCTTGCTTACCTTTGGGAGCGACTTCACGTAATTCTTTGCCTCCTCCGGCTCCATGATCTCATACGCCGTCTGCACCAGCGCATTGTTCAGATAATAATAGAACTCATTATAGCCGGCATACCGCACCACGGGATCCTCACTGCACGTACACGCCAAAAATGCAATAAAATTAGCCTCATTTTCCTGATAATACCCCTGATGATGGGCCGATTCATGCGCCAGAAGCGAAGGATAAAACAAGTGACTGACGTATGGATTATAAGTTACCTCCATGGTATAAGGATACGTATACCCGCCGACGTCCATCCATTCGAGGAAATCCTTGCAGAGCGCCTTCTTCATGGGAGGATAGTAGCCGCCAAGCAAAGGATACTCCCCCGCCATGGCCTTCATGGAAGCGTATACGGCCTCCGTCTGCGTCTTAAGGTCATAGATCACCTGCCCGTTTTCGTCTCTGGGCGCCTCCTTGGCACAGACGTTAAGCTGCGCCACGAGATAATCCCTGACCTCCTGCACCTCCTCCAGCGTATACTTGCGCTCCTCCATCCCCGGAACCTTCAAAATCGTTGCACGGAAGGGAAGAATCCAGTTCAGGGTATAGATCAGGCATAGAATTCCAAGCAGAACAAGCATCCCCTTCCCATAACCCGCCGCGAACCTGCGAAATCCGGGGCGCTTTCTTAAAAAAATAAGGAAGATCCCCGTCGCCAAAAGCCCAATGACCGCAATTACGCCCAGGTACGCCAAGACCTCACCCAGGGCAAAGGGAAACCATCCCGTGGCCATCCCTAAACCGTCACTGATCGCGCCGTAGATCCACCTCTTATACCAATCGCAAAATCCCCTAAAACACCCCAACAGATTCAGGAGCGCGATCACGCCCCAAAGAATCCCCATTCGTTTCATCAACCCATTTTCCCTCATCCTTCGTATCCTCCATGCCACCGGGGACGGTTCTCCTTGGCACGTTTGTGCCACTGGGGACGGTTCTCCTTGGCACGTTTGTGCCACTGGGGACGGTTCTCTTTGGCACGTTTGTGCCAAGGAGAACCGTCCCCGCTGGCACGCTCCCTCCACTAGTATATAACAATTCCCCCTTCTTGTGGAAGTGCTAAGGAAAAAAAGGTAAATTTTGGCTCATCAGTCACAGTACAAAAGCACTCCGCACTCAAAGTAACCCTCCCGGCTTGAAAGGATGAGCCGCCCATCATATTTCCCCGCGACGTAATCAATGGATTTTAGACCATACCCATGTCCCTCTTCCTTCTTGGACGAAGCACAAAACCTTCTGTCGGTAACCTCTATCAACCCCTCAACCTCATTTCCGACCTTAACGTTCAAAACCCCCTTTTCATGCCGGAGGTAAATCCTGATATCCCTGGAACAGCCCGGATGCGCCTCAAGGTATTCCATGGCATTGTCCAATGCATTACCCATCATAATGCAAATATCTTCGCTCGCCACCGCCGGTTCTGTCTCAAAATAATAATTTGTCTGGAACCTCAGCCCAAGCTCCCCGGCGGCAACCTCCTTATAATTTACAACCGCATCCAGCGCATACCATCCGCTCTGACTGCTTCCCTTGGCAACCGTATTTTCCAGCTCCCCGTCAATGACCTTTATGGCCTCCTCTTCCCTCCCCGCCGCAAGATCTGTCCGGATCGCCAGCAAAAAATTCTTGTAATCATGCCTCATCTTCTGAAGGGCTTCCCGCTTTTCCATCTCCCCGTTATAATGCTCCTGCTGAACCTGTATGGTCTTGCGCAAAGCCTGCGCCTCCCTCTCCATCTGATATGCATGAGCGCTCCGGTCGAATAACCATACCGTGATCAGATTGATCCATACAATGGCAAGAACGGCCAGCACCGCCCCCACGGAACCTGCGTTCAAGATAGTATCCTGATCAAATTCAGCCAAACTAAAAACATAAATGATAAGTCCGACGGAAATCATGGGCAGCGGCATGGCCAGCAGCGAAACATATCGTACGCGTTCTCCCTCCTTTTGATGTCGGATCAGCTTTGCCGCCAATAACGCCAAAAAGAAAAAGGCCAGTCTGGCCGACGCGAGCGCCGCCACAAGCGCATTCTCGGGGGTCGCCTTGCTGATCTCCCTCATAAAAAATGCCGTCAAATAAGATGCAAGCAGCTCCCCGCAGATTCCAAAAATGAGAATCCAAAAAGCCGCTAAAAAGTTTCTGTA
>ONSO01000007.1 GCA_900320485.1 uncultured Lachnospiraceae bacterium
CTTCCTGTACCCTCATTCACGCCGTCCCCGTTGGCACGGTTCCTCTTAGCTCTCATACAGTAAATAGTCTTTCGTAGCGTAGAATTCCCGAATCCGTTCCTTGTCCTTGGCCGTCAGTTTTCTTTCTGGGAAACGCGCCACCAGAGAGCTAAGGTAATAATATTGGGGGTGATTCCGGTAGGAAAAGCCTTCCCGTCCATACATCCCCTGGATTCTGTCATAGAGCTGCTGCATCTCCTGCGTTGTCTCGCACTCTAAGGCCTTAAGCACAACCTGCTCCTGACCTTTGGCGGAATTGGTGACAATGGCTTTCATGGTATTCACCGCCACAAACAGCCATTCCTCCAGAGAATCCAACGCGGCCACGTGCTCCCGTATTTTTTCCAGCATTCTTTCATACATTCTAAACCACCTCAAATCCTTCCAACAATTCTCTGAAACATTACTTCTCCCGCCTGCCTTGCGCTGAATTCTTCAAAACTCTGAATTTCATCAAATTCCGGTCCGTCCATCCGTCATCCTTCCCCGAATGATCATGGAAAGAGGAAATCCGCTGCGATCGATCTCGGTAAATCCTCCGCTGATGTCGTAGTCGAATTCCTGCAGGCCGGTAATGACAATGCCGTTATGACACATCCCCGTCATGATCTCGGACATGGAATGGGTAAAGTCGGTAAATGTTTTAGACCGATAATTTTTCTGAGTCATATAGTACATGCCTCCGTTGCTTTCCCATTTATGTTCAAAATAGGAATAGTGACATTCCTTTTTATGCTCCGGATCATAGGGTTCATCCCCCGATGTTGCAAGCATGTTCGTACAGGGGTGCTGTTCATTGATCACAATAACTGCACCGGGCTTCATACACTTTGCCACAATGGCAAAAAACCGGTCCAGGTCCTCAAACCAGCAGAGCGCACCTATAGTGATGATCACCATGTCAAACGCTTCCTTATAGCGGTCATCAATGTCATAAATATTGACAGCCTCGAATTCGCAGGGCAACTCTAATTCCTTAGCTTTTTCCTTGGCAAAAGCCACCTGATTCTCCGCAATGTCAAAGCCGACACCCTTCCTTGCTTTTCCGCTCTTTACAAGGGAAAGAAGCTCTCGTCCGTTATTACAGCAAAACTGCCCGATGACCTTCCCTTCCAAGTTCATTGATTTTAGTGCTTCCCGCGTCTCCCGATGAAAGAACGGATAGTCTTCCTTTCGTATTCTTTCTGCAATGTCCGCTCCCCAGGAGGCCTCTCTGTTATCAAAAGCCTCCTCCCATGCGGCCTTATTTCCTTCGATATATTTTTCCATTTTGCTTTATTTCCCCCGATTTCCTTCTCTGTTTTCCCTTGCTGCTTTCCCTCGCTGTGTTATGTCTCAGCCTTCCCTCCCGACTATCCTTCTGGGCTTTCCGTCCCGGCTTTCCCTCTCGACTTTCCCTCCGAGTTTTCCTTCTGGCCTTTCCCTCTCGACTTTCCCTCCGCCGTCCTTCCCATCCCCCTGCTCCGGATAACGGGAGCCATCCACGATCCTAAACTCGTTTCCTAATCTCAGAGAGCATAAACTCCGCATATTCTTTCGCAAGCTCCATGTCATATACGGGCGCATCTCCTTGGTATTCCTGCAGCGCCTCCCGTAAAAGTCCATGATACTCCATGGGCAGATTCCGCAGTCCCCACTCTCCGCCCTCCTGCTTGGAGAGTACCTTTTTCTCTTTCAGATATGCCAGTACTCTCGCCAGATTTAAGGTCAGATACATGGTATTTTCCGCGATTTCCTCCGGCGCATCCCCTATATCATACCATAGAGCATCCAGATAATCCTGCTCCGGCACTTCCCCGAAGACCTCATCAATCGGCAGCCCGCAAAGGCACCTTCCCCTTGCCCTGATCACGGTAAAATGTGCCGCAAGATCCTTGTCCGCTCCGATCATCTTCTGCACATAATCCTCCGGATACTCCTGGTACCATTTCAGATGCCTTTCCGAAAAATGCAACTCAAAGGGTGTCGCGTAGGCAAACGGCCTGCAGTCCTTTTGGAGCACAACGCTCATTTCAATTCCCTTGCCCGGCGTCTGCGCATGCTGTGCAACCACCATGTCCATAAAGGCTCTCTTCGATTCCTTCGACATCTCATGCTTCACGACAACAATGAAATCCAAATCGCTCTTTTCCGGATGGTAGCACCCCATGGCAGCGGATCCGTGCAGATAAACGCCCACAAGATTATCGCCCAATATGGTCTTTGTTTTTTCCGCAAACCCGGTAACGAGCTCAGCAGGGAGTTCTATCTCCAGTTCATTACCATGTAACATTTAATCATGCCCCCCAGTCAAATCATTCGCAGAAGCGAAGGCATCTTCCAGCCGGCAGGTCATGATAAATTCTTCCTCATTCTCATCCACTGTTTGAAAGCCCACCTTCTCATACATGCGTACCGCATAGTTTGCCTTCTGCACTGCAAGAGAAGCTTGCCGAAACCCATTCTCCCGAAGGAGCTCCAGCATCCCCCGCATGAGCTGCGTTCCAATGCCCCTGCCACGGTATTCCCGATAGAGCGCAATGGCAAAGGACGGCGTCTCATCATCCACGTGACCATAATCCTTCATGATCCGCGTCCATGCGGCTCCGACCACCCTGCCGTCCTCCTCGGCCACCAGACAGTGATCTGCCCTCCCGCTTCCAAAATCCTCGTAGTACACCTGAAGCTCGGGCCGCTCAATAATGGCTCTCTCCGGTGGTTCCATGCCCTCCGGAATAAAAATCGCCTCATAGAGAAACTCTTTGAGCAATTCCGTCTCATCCCATTTTAAGCTGCGTATTAACATCTCTCTTCCTCGCCAGATACAGCACATAGGTATCCCAAAACTCCACTTTGTCGCCCGCCGCAAGCACTGCGTTTCGAAGGCCCTCAAAAAACTTGGTCTTATAAGGCTCCGGAATCACCATGTGATCACTGTGGGTACCGCAATAAGCTACATATTCGGCCGCATTGAAAACGCGCTTTCCGTGAAAGTCATGCCTTACCAGATCTTCATAACCATAGTCCGTCGCATGCAGATAGTCAAAGGGCTCCTTCATATCCTTGTAGGGCGTTTCCGGCTTGTAATAGGCATCGTAGACCTTCTGGATCTCCCGGTACAGCTCCTCATTGGGCGTCTTGTAATCACTGATCAAATACATCATGGCCAGCATCCCGCCGGGCTTTAAGAGTTCCAGCGTTTTAGGAAATGCAAAGCGCTCCGGGATCCACTGGATTGCCGCCGCAGAGTAGATCACGTCAAACTTGCGCTCCCCAAAATCATGAGTGATAAAGTCATCATTCACAATATGGAAATTGGGGCGGTCTCCATATTTTTCCAGCATCTTCGCGCAGAGATGCTCCCCCAGCTCGATAGCATAATAATCGCAGCCTGTGTCCAAAATGGGATCCGTGGCCTGCCCGGTTCCCGGTCCGATTTCCAGCACCTTCGTCCCGGGGCCGATGCCTGCAGTCTTAATGAAATACGCAAACAGATCTGCGCTGTAGCGTGGCCTGAATTTATCAAACTGCTCCGGGATCGTGTCAAAAATTTTTCTGAATTCCATCCGTTTTCTCCTTCTTCGCGGACTCTTTAAGCTCTTTATAGACGTCCTTCAGCCTCTTGTCCCATTTTCCTTAAAAATGCTCCCCGCAGAAAACGTTTTTCTCGGTAAAGACATTTCGGAGCATGTCCTCCTTCGCATGAACGGACACGTCGCCTCGAAGCAGCGCCTCATCAAAATTCACTGCACCGACGGCCATCTGCCCAAGCGCCCGCACGTCCACTTCCAAATCCGCCGTCTTCTTTGCCCGGCTCTCCGGGACCCTTTGTACCTGATCCGCTTTTACACGGAATGTGCCGTTATTTTCCCGAATGAGGTCATCCGCCACCTTTACCGTGAAATCACAGTCTGAAGGCTTCCTGATCACCTCAAGAAGCTTTTTCGCATTGATCACCCTGACCATGAAATTCTGCTGCGTCTCTTTCTGAATGTCGTAGGCGCGAGGCGAGTGGATAATGCGAAGAAGGTCGATTCCCTTTGGAAGAGGGAGCTTGATCTCGCCGTAATCCGCCTCGAATCTAGCCAGAAATCCAAGGAGGGCAAGGAATCCCTCCCGCCTGGTCCAGGCACATTCCTCCACCTGCAAAATGGCTGCAGGGTCATGTCTTACGTCCGTAAAGATCAGATAGGCGATCGGCTTGCCATCCTGCTTGAAAACATAGGAAAACTTCCTGTCCAGATAAGGCTTTTCCACCTTCACGTGTTCCAGCATCTGGTCTTCGTTACGCTCCATGGCGAAATTAAACTTTGGTGCAAACACCTGATAAACCTGCAAAAAATCTTCCACGGAGTCCCCCGGATTCCACTTGCGCACCTCGCCGTTAAAGCGGTAATCCGAAAGCACGGACGGTGCAAACGCATACTCATTCATGAAGGTGACAACTTCATACCCGGCCTTCCTGTAAAATGCATGCTTAAAGGGATACAGGGCGGAGATCACCTCGCCGTTTTTGTACGCACTTGGCAATAGCTCCTTAAAGATTGCGCGGATCGCGCCGCAGTCACGATATTCCGGGAGGGTCGATACCGCTCCAATGCCTCCCGCGGTCACTGCCTGCCCGTCCAGATAAAAGGAAAACCTGTTGTTGATGATCCGGGCCATCATAGTGCCGTCCTCGTCAAAGGCTCCCCAGTCCTCGTGCTTTTCCTCTTCGATTTCTTTCCGTTTTGCCTCCGGATCCTCCACACGCATGTGAAAGCAATACGCCGAGATCAAATATGCATCAAAGTAATCCTTTTGATTTAGTTTTTTAATCTTCATTTTCTTCTCACCTGTTTTTTATCTCAATCCTGTCTAAAATTCCCTGAACGGTGACGTTTGTATGGGTAAGGTACATCCTTGTCACGTCCTCGATGAAGTCCGGGGCCGCCCCCGTCTTTTTTGCAATCTTCTTAAGCGCCCAGCCCTTGTCAACGTATTTCATGATGCTTTCAACCAGGTCATACCATTTTGTGCCGTCATCGGCGCCTTGAACCTTCCTGTTTCGAGCCATGCTGACTTGATCCTTGCCGTCTGGGTCTTTGTTGACGCATATCATGCCGTCCTGGTCTTTGCTATCGTACGCCTTGCTTCCCCGGTCTTTACTGCCGTGTGCCTTGCTTCCCCGGTCTTTACTGCCGTGTGCCTTGCTTTCCTGGCCTTTGCTGTCGTACGCCTTGCTTCCCTGCCTGTCGCTAATGCCTGCTTCCGTTCCCTCTGGCATTACCTCCTGCTCTAACATCGCAGTTTTGGCATGTCCGTAATAAACAATCCCCGGCTTTAATGCAAGGCACCTGTTCCAGCTTCGTTCAATCTCCGTTCCCCGATGAAGCTCCAATTCATACAAGGGATTTAAGTCTCCCACAAACAAAGCCCCTTGATCCAACCATAGGGAGATGCTGTCATCGGAATGCCCCGGCGTATGCAGGATTTCACCGTTGATTCCCAGCGTTGCCAGAAAATTCCGGCTTTCACTTAAAGTGACGTGTTTTACCTTCTCATCCCTGATCGGGAAGAACCTCATCCTCTTATCCTTCTCAAAAATGCCGTCCGAGGCATGAAGATAATCCTTTTGCACGTCACATGCAAGGATCACCGGCCCCTGATCCGCAATCTCCTGCGCAATACCGTAATGATCCGGATGGAAATGGGAGATCAGGATATGATCGATGCTTTTTAATTGCTTTCCGCATCGCCCTAATTCCGCGCAAAACATGGGAAATGTCCCTGCCCATCCCGTGTCAAAGAGAATCGTACCCTTCTCCCCTTCGATCAGATAAGTATTGGTGTTAGAATATTTTAAAGTTGTTATCTTCTCCATTTTTTCTTCCTTTTTGTGCCATTGGGGACGGTTCTTTCTGGCATATTTGTGCCATTGGGGACGGTTCTTTCTGGCACATTTGTGCCACGGAGAACCGTCCCCGTTGGCACGCTACAGCATCTTTACGTAAAGATGATCCGTGCCACCGCCATAATTAATTATGTCTCTCAAATAATGATAACCATATTTTTCATAAAAGCCCTTAAATTCGCTGGGGATATAACTCTTCTCAAACCCATGTTCCTTCAGGTATTTGTTTGCCGCATCGATCATTTTTCCGCTGATGCGATTGCCCCGAAAGCCGTCCTCCACAAAGATACCGGACACCCACGGACAGATTTCCGGTAAGGGATAATAATCCGTTTTCATGACGGAGGTCATGCCAATGATCCTGCCCTCTGACACAGCCACAAACACGGCTTCCCAATCCTCATAAATCCATTCCCGAAGGTTTTTTGCCAAATGCTCCTTTGCCTCCGTCCAAGAACAATTCTCCACAAACCGGAGTAGTTCCCCCGCAAGTTCAGAGTCTCTTTCGATCTTTGTCACAACGACTCCATGAGAATTTGCGTCCTTCTTATCCACGTCAGCTTGCCGCGTATGATTGCATTCAAATCCAAAATGCTCCGCCAAGAGCGCCACGGTCTCCTCCACGCTGCGCCCGTTATCACGCTCCAGCCAAAAATACCTGCTCTGCTTCACGTCCTGATAGAGCTTTAAGTTTAGCGACAATAAAGTCTCATTGCAGGTCTCCTTCGCCTTTTTATAATCCGTTGCACTGTGGATGAAATCGTGAAAACCCTGATGATCCGGTCTGTTACAGTAATCCTCCACCAGAGCCTTGGGCTCTTTTATCAGGAAAGCAACGCGGGACGGATCTGACAATGTGTTTGCCTGCTCCAAGGTCAGGTGGCAGTCGCAGAGAACCGGCCCCTCCTGAGCTAACCTGATCAAGTCCATAATGACGAAATCCAGTTGTTCTCTGGTGTTGTTAAGGAGCCATGCCTTATATTCCTCCACGCTCCGTCCAAAAAACTCGTCCGCATCCCGAAACTCCCGGTTCATGCTGGGCTGATGCTCCGGATCCGACATTCTCCGATGCTCCTCAAAGCGCTCATCAATGTCATAGACCGGGATCCCAAATCTCTTGCTAAGGGCCCTCGATATGGTGGTCTTGCCGCCACAAGGGGTTCCCGTAATGAAATACACATTCTTCAAATACTCTCTTACTACGTTATCTTGAAATATCATGATTTTATTCTCCTTTGATCCTATAGTTTCCACGTTATCAAGTTCACTTCGCATGAAACCACCGACCAATGATCCCATGCAATCAGATATTTCTAAGTTTTAAAAACATCACCATTGTTTTCTTTCCTCCTTTTTTGTGCCATTGGGGACGGTTCTCTTTGGCACGTTTGTGTGTGCCATTGGGGACGGTTCTCTTTGGCACGTTTGTGCCACGGAGAACCGTCCCCGTTGGCACATTCAAATTTCCGTCAAATCATAATCCTTCGATTTAAGAATTACCGCATGCTCCGGAAAAATCTCCCTCAGAAGCCGCAGTTCCACCGATTTCCTGTGCTCCAAATGAGCCACCAGGTCATCAAAACCTTGCCATCCATGGCGAAGTCCACAGGGACTGCTCCTTAAATACTCCATCATCAGCGGGAACCACATTTCATTGCCTTCCTGATCCACCCTCTCCCTGCGTATGATCTCAATACCCTCGGCAATCTTCTCCACATCCAGATACAATATCTTGTACTCCCGCTCGCCAAGCACCTGCTTTAACCTAGCATAAAATTCCAAAATCTCATCGTCCGTCATCTCATAATAAAGGATTTGATTTTCCACGATATTCTGAAAGATGGAGCATTCAAAGATCTGATCCCGTCCCTTCCATCTGCCAAAGCGCGTTAGAATGATATCTTCAAATTCTCTCCTGTCATACCGTCCGTTATATATTTCATAATTCTCAAGATCCTTATGAAAGCCGGGAACGTCCGTCAATATTCGCGTGTATTTTATAACGCGCCTGTGATTACTCTCTGATTTATAATCTGGCTCTATGGTAACGTTAGCTTCGATTTCCTTACGCATTTTTGCATATTTTCGCAGGACGTCCTGATACTGTCCTTCCGTCAGATAGGCGCACCATGCAAGCTCCACGGGCGAATAATCTCCCTCACGGAACACTTGATGATGCGGCAATTTTTCAGCCAATCTTCCAACCAAAGTGCTCTTGCCCGCTCCCTGTATTCCCTCAACAAAATAATTCACGTAACACTCCCCCTCCTTAACCCTTATCACAAAACGTGCCAGGAAGAACCGTCCCCGGTGGCACACATACGTGTCAAACAGAACCGTCCCCGGTGGCACATAGGCCTTCGGGTGTGAGCCGATATACCTTGTCGCACACCTCAGACAAGAATTTTCTGTCATGAGAGACGCTGATAATGGCACCTGGAAACTCCCTGAGCATCCGCCGGATCACGGGACCGGACAGGGGCGAAAAATTACGCGTCGGCTCATCCAGGATAAGCACGTTGGCACCTGACATGCTGAGTTTTAAGAGTAGAACCTTCGCCTTCTGCCCACCGGAAAGTTCCCGGATGGGATGGTCCATCTCGTCCGCCGTGTATTTTAAGGCACCAAGATAGGTACGGATCCTGGTCCTTTCCTCCTTCTCGCCCGAAACATACAAAAAATCCACCGGTGTTTCATCCAAGTTCAGTAATTCTTCGTAATTTTGGGGCATATACTCGGCCCGAAGATCCGGCCTTTCCAAAAGCAAATTTGCAATTTCTGACAAAAGCGTCGTTTTACCGCAGCCGTTGGTTCCAATGATCCCAATCTTTTCCGGGCCGCGGATTTTTAGCGCGATTCCTTTCGAGAGTACCCTCATGCCATCTGCCGTCAAAAGCTCGGGCTTTTCAAAGTCCAGCACCCATTTTCCCGCGGGGATCCCGCTGTTTTCATCGCCCAGCTTAAAGAAAATGGCATCCTCCCATTCGGGCATTTCCGTCATCTGCTCGTCCAGTCTCTCAAAGCGTTTCCCCATGGCTTTTACGGAATGCATTTTGTCCTTTAGGTTCTTTCCAACGGAAGGAGCCTGCCTGGAGACAGCGCCCTGCGCATGCTCCACCTGCTGCAGGAGCCTGCGGTACTTCTCCTCGCGGATCACCTTTTCCTTCCTGTCCGTAATGGCGAGCTGTTCCTGCCTTTCAAACCCGCGCAGCCGCTCCTCCACGTACCTTCGATAAGGCACGTTGGCAATTGTGTGCCGACACTTTGTCTTTCGGCGGATCTGCTCTAGATGAATGACCCTGTTTGCCGTCCGCTCGATCAGAGTCTCGTCATGAGAGATGAACAAAACTGCATGCGGCCAGTCAAGCAAAAACTCTTCCATCCACTCCAGCGTCTCCACGTCAATGTCATTGGAAGGCTCATCCAGAAGCAAAATCGTCGGCCGCTCCATCAGAATACGCATCATCTGCGCCTTGACGCGCTCGCCTCCGGAGAGAGTTTGCATCTCCTGTTCACGGTAAAAGAACTCCTGCTCCACGCCAAAATCCTTCGCCATTTTCGAGAGTTCCTTTGGCGTCAGGTCCGGGAATTCCCGGCTTTCCATAAAATACTCATAAACCTTTTTACGCTTTTCTGCCTCCGGCAGCTCCTGGGGAAGATACCCCAGTTTTTCTCCGCTGACAATCTTTTCACCCGTCGCTTCCACATAGGGTTCCACGAGCTCCGGATCATAGATCCATTTCATCAGCGTGGATTTTCCATTCCCCTCTTCGCCGATCATCACGGCCCTGTCCCCGTCATTTAATACCAGGGAAAAATCCTCAAGGATCGTTCGAAGATCCTTTTTATGTAATAAAGTAACGTTTTTGATCTGAAACGTAAAACCACCCCCTTTCAGATACAAACACGGGCTTTCCGGGGCAATTCCTTCCATTCCCTATTCCTGATAGAGGATTTCCTCCTCTCCCTCAAGATAATGGAAGCCCTCCAGTTGGTTTCCGCACCAGATGCTCTCAAAAACCGCCTCACCCCTTGACGCCTTCATCAACCACAAACCTAGCAGCTTCTCGCCTGCCTCTTTATTGTCTGCCATCTCATCATACTCATGGCTTTTCCCTTCCTTTTTTAAGTAGCTTTGTATCAGCGGCAGCATTAGCTTCTTTGCCCTCTCACCGTCAGAAATGGGGAAATGATGATACAGCCACTTATGATATTCCGTCTCCTTCTCGTCAAAATAGCAATTCCAAAACCGACAAGGCTGTCTCGTATTCCAAAATCCCATTTTCTCATGGAGCCGGATGGAATTTGCATTTTGAGAATGCACGGAGGCGGCAATGCACTCAGCTGCTTCATATTTCATGACCATTTCGATGGTTTTTTCATACATGCCCGCAGCAATCCCCTGCCGTCTGTGGTCTGCCCTGACGTGCACGTCACCGATAAACCATTTCGTCGGATCCTCCGGGTATCGAAGACACCTCAGATATCCCACAACCCTTCCTCCGTCTCTTACGATGGTCTCAAACCATTTCACCGCAGTTTCCTTTTCAAACCAATCACAGAAGTGAACCTGCTCCCTTGCATTTTCCTCATCAAGGCCCTTCACTTCCATGAAAAAATCCGTCAAAGCGTCTTCGGCTTTTTTTGTCAGATTTAAGTGTGAATCCACCACGTAACGTCGATAGTTCTTTCCTGCCATGATCCACCTCCCTATTCTCCTGCTAACGGCACGAACGCTCCTGCCGGTTCCGGGCGCTTCACGGGCATCCTTTCGCCCTCCCATGATCGTGCAGTCGGAAGCCACCCGGGCGCACAAAAAAACCCCAGTACCTTCCGGTACCGGGGCAATCATCGCGACTCATCATCCATATGAAAATTCCATATGAAACTATTCCTGCCGTCTTTATCACACGCTTCTCCAGGAGGTAATTACGTTATTATATTCATTGTCAAAAAGCTTACGATTACGAATGAACATTTTACTACCTCCTTTCCCGCCCAATGGCGATGCACGGTTAACAGTTTCCAAATCAGCACACGCTGACATTTATTGATTATACAGACAGTTTCCGGAAATGTCAACCACTTTCGGAAAATATGTCAAAAATAGACCTTGTTTCTCCTCTTTAGCGCAGCCGCCGATATTCTAGTTTTCCGCGTCGGCGTCACAGTTTCCCACGGTTCCGGTGGCCCAAGGGCTTCCCACGTCGCATCGGCCGTGATGATACTTTTCCGTTTTGGTTCCTTCCTCCTGCGCGTCAGTAAACTGAATGGACAGGCGGCTCACCCCTCCGTTCATCTTTTCCTCGATCAGTTTCATCAATTCCTCAACTTTACTCTCGTCCATATACCCCTCCAAACCTTGTCAACCAGCCTCTTAAAGCAACAGTTTGTCCAAAACACTCTGGGAACGTTGCGTTATTTTCTGCAGCAAAATGGCTCTAAGCTCCACCTTCTCTTCCGGCAAGATTTCCAAAACGCTCCTGCAATTCTCCGCCGTTAAAAGCTTAGCTTCCTCATAGATCTCAACCAAGGGGCCCGGCTGCAGGGTAGAATTTGCGAGGCATTCCAGCGCCTTGTCATTGTTGCGAAGGCTCGTTAAGTAATACTCTCCGTCACGTTTAGAAGCCAATAGCCTTACCAGCGCAATGTCTGCCTTTACGCGGCGTCTGTCTTGGCAGTATTTGTCACGCCCCGTCTCTTCCTCTTCGTAATCCTCCTCACCGCCGGCAAAAAAAGGACGATACCCTTCATCGTCAGGTTTTTCCAAAAACCTGTGACATGCCAGATCCCAAGCCGTCAAATATCTGTCCTCGCCCTCTTTGCCCGCCAGGATCACTTGATCCGCTTCCGGGAAAAAGTGCAGGGCAACAGCCAACGTCATTTCCAATCTGCCGGGAAACGGCTTATCTCCTCCGTAAAGAGTTGCCGCATTAAGCTTTTCACATCCCGAAAACGCATCTTTCCCTATATGCCAAACGCTGACTGGCAAGGCAATTTTCCGAAGCTCCCCGCAACCGAAAAAAGCCCAGTCTCCAATCTCCGTCGTACCCTCCGGAATAACAAAAGAGCGAAGGGATTTATCCCCATGGTATTGCTTTTTCCCGATTCTCTTGTTTTCTTCATCGCAACCCGTCAGTCGCATACCTTTTCCCCTTAATTTCCGTAAGCCAGCTCCAGCTTTGCGATCAGATCCTCCAGAACGTAGCGGGAATCTATGTCGTCATACATCCTGACCAATGGCCACGAGTGAGAACATTCCCGAGCCCCCTCCCGGCGTGAAGCTTCCAGCCTCTCCACCGAAGAGGTATCCTCCGCCACGTAAGGCGCAAGAGCGTAATGATAATGCCCGCAGTCGGGATTCAAGGCCAGTGCGATGGCAGGGGAATCCCCCAGAGACCAGCTCTCGCCCTTGGTCCATCCGGCACTTTCGGAATTGTTATAATTCACCAGATTCCGGAACAGGTGCTCCCCGATCCGGCCGCAGGGGAGGATCCGGCGCTGAAGCTCCGCGATACCTATGTGTATGGTGCCGTAAACCGTGGAAGGCACGATCCAAACGTCGCCGCCGCAGGAAAGCACGTAGTTTGCGGCAACAACGTCATTGCCGGCGTTAAATTCCCGGAAAGGCGCCTTACGGGGGGCTTCGCCGTGAGTACCGATCCAGATCACGGTCATGCGGTTTATGATCTCAGGACAGGCTTTCATGGCCGCTGCCACGTTGGTAATGGCTCCCTGACAAAGCACGTAAAGAGGTTTTTCGTCTGTCTTCATGGCTTCGTCAATCAGGAAACGGACGCCCTCGGATAAAGCAAAACCTTGCTCTTCCGGACTTTCCTGACCCATCGGCCCCTCCTGTCCCCGAAGCGCGGGCACGTCTTTTAAATCCATGCAATCCAGTATCGTGCGGATTTCCTCAAAGCTTCGCTCCATGGAACCGGGAGCATGAAAATGTTCCGCAACAATCCCCTTTACGATCAGCTTCGGACTTAGCAGTGCCTGCACAATGGCAAAGGGATCGTCTGCCTCGCAGGCGGCATCCGTGTCAATGATCACACGGAGCTTCTTATCCTCTGGCACGTCAAATAATAATCCCGGCTTATAACCTATTTTTTCAGTTCTCTTCTCAATTACGCTTCCTGCTTTTGTTCTTGCCGCGTCGCGCATTGTCCTTGCACTGTAGGAATTTCCTGCCTGCACGCTTGCAGCGTCGCGTTCCTTTATTGCCTTACGTGCTTCTTCCACGTACGCTCCGGCATTTTGCAGGCTCCGCTCCAGTTCCTCCTCCGTCACCTGACGGCATGCCTTCCCGGGCACTCCCATGACCAAAGATCCGTCCGGCACCTCCTGCCCCTGGGTTACCAGCGCCCCTGCCGCGATGATGCAATTCTTTCCAATATGGGCGCCATTCATGATGATCGCACCCATTCCGATCAAAGATCCATCCCCGATGGTACAGCCGTGCACGATGGCACCGTGTCCGATGGTTACGTTCTCCCCGATCCGTACCGGAAACGGCGCATCTAAATGGATCGTGGCGTTATCCTGCACGTTGCTGCCCTTACCAATGACGATCGGCCCACGATCTCCTCGCACCACGGCGTTATGCCAGACACTGGCATTCTCCTCCACCGTAACGTCGCCTTGCAAAATGGCGCTTTCCGCAACAAACGCAGTTTTGCTTATTTTACAACCGTCAATCCCCTCCGCCATGAACGTCTTCCCCTTTCTGTGCCACCGGGGACGGTTCTCCCTGGCACAAACGTGCCAGGGAGAACCGTCCCCGGTGGCACATCTTTGTTTTCCATTCTACCACAGTCTTATATCATCGTCCATGAAAAAACTAAACACGGCATTAGCGATAAAATCTGACCCACGATGTTATAATGCTCCCACCGGCCACGAAATAATACAGGGAACGGCATAGCCTCACGTCAGCTACCCGACGGGGCCGTCCCTTTGCCCGGACTACAGGGCTGCCGTTTTTAGTTTGGGCAGGATCCCAGAGAGGAACCAGAACAACATGCCCCCCAACATACCGCCCAGAAAATTTAAGATAAAGTCGTCCACGTCCACCTGCCGTCCGATAAACAGCTGGGAACATTCGATGAAAATGGGCAGCATGGCAGAAAACCAAAGAAGTTTCCAAAAGCTGCGATTCTTTTTCCACAGCAAAAGGAGTCCAAAGCCCCAGGGCACAAACATCAAAACGTTCCCGATAACGTTAACGCCAAAAAGGTCACCATGCACGCCAAAGACGTGGTAATAATTCCGAATGGTCTGAAAGGGTACCAGATTCATGCCCGCACCGGTAGCAAGACGATGCCTTGCCATGGCGATCATGGTCCGCGGTCTGTGGTACTCTCCCTGCCAGACAAAGGCCATGAGTGCCATCATGAAGACAACAAATAAGCCCAGACATAATTCTCTGAGCTTATTGTACTTAAGATTCACTTTTGTAGTGCCGGCCTTTGCTCCAAGCCGTCTCGCCCGGCGCCGCAGGAACAAAATCCTCGCAAGGACGTAAACGGGAATGCCGGCCAGCATAATGCGGATCAAGTCGATCAAATAGTCGGTCAAGATTTCTTCCTCATCCAAAGCTTAATATGGTCCATCTTCCATCCCGCCCGTTATTTCCAGGAGAGACGATGCAACTCTCCCGCGCGCGCGAGCTCCAAAAAACCGTTCTGGCGAAGCGCCTCATAGAGGACAATGGCCACGGAATTGGACAGATTCAAAGAGCGGATCCGAGGCGCCATGGGAATGCGGATGCACCGGTCCCGGTTCTCCACAAGAATTTCCTCCGGGATTCCGGCGCTCTCTTTTCCAAACATGAGATAATCCTCCGGCCCAAACGAAACGTCCGCATAGGATTTCTCCGCCTTTGTGGTGCAGTACCAGATCTTCGCCTCCGGATGCGCCTGCAGGTCTTCCTTAATGTTCTCAAGGAAGGAAGCGTAGTTCATATGGCGGCGTACGTCCAAGTGCTCCCAATAGTCCATGCCCGCACGCTTGATCTCCTTTTCATTCAAATGAAATCCCAGGGGCTCGATCAGGTGGAGCGAGGTATTTGTCGCCACGCAGGTACGGCCAATGTTTCCCGTATTTGCCGGAATCTCCGGCTGATGTAATACAATCTTCATTCCAAGCCCTGCCCCCGCGTTAGTTTGCCTTTTCCGCGCGGAGCTTTTCGATAAAGTGCTCCAGCTTTCCGATGGCCAGCTTTAATTTCTCCAGGGAATAGGCATAGGAGATCCGAAGGAAGCCCTCGCCGCAATCACCAAAGGCCGTGCCGGGTACCACTGCCACCTTTTCCTCCTCCAGGAATCTTGTGGCAAATTCATCACTGGTCATGCCGAATTCCTTGATGCAGGGGAAAATGTAGAAGGCGCCAAAGGGTTCAAAGCACTGAAGACCCATCTCCTTAAAGGCATTCACAAGGTATCTTCTTCTCTGGTTATAGGATTCCCTCATCGTTGCCACGTCCGCGTCTCCGTTTTTCAGTGCCTCCACGGCTGCATACTGGCTGGTGGTGGGGGCGCACATGATGGCAAACTGATGGATCTTGGTCATCTGCTTGATGATGGCTTCGGGACCACAGGCATAACCCAGTCTCCAACCGGTCATGGCATATGCCTTGGAGAAGCCATTGATGAGAATGGTGCGCTCCTGCATGCCGGGAAGGCTTGCAATGGATACGTGCTTTCCCTTATATGTCAGCTCCGCATAGATCTCATCAGACATGACGTAAATGTCATGTTTCTTTACGACCTCAGCCACGGCCTCCAAATCTTCCTTCTCCATAATGGCGCCGGTGGGGTTGTTGGGGAAGGGAAGGATCAGGATCTTTGTCTTCTCCGTGATGGCCTCTTCCAGCTCCGCTGCGGTAAGACGGAACTCATTTTCCTCCTTCAGGTTAATGATCACGGGCTTTGCGCCTGCCAAAACGGCGCAGGGCTCGTAGGATACGTAAGAAGGCTGGGGGATCAAAACTTCATCCCCGGGATTGATCATGGCGCGAAGTCCAATGTCAATGGCCTCGGAACCGCCGACGGTAACAATGACCTCCTTCATGGGATCATAGGTTACGTTCTGGCTGCGCTTCAAATAATTACAGATCTCCTGACGGAGCTCCTTAAGACCGGAATTGGAGGTATAAAAGGTCTTTCCCTTCTCCAGGGAATAAATGCCCTCCTCCCTTACGTGCCAGGGAGTATCAAAGTCAGGCTCGCCTACGCCAAGGGAGATGGCGTCCTTCATCTCGCTGACAATGTCAAAAAACTTCCGGATGCCCGAGGGCTTAATCTGTACAATGGTATCTGATAATGGATTTCTCATGGCGTGATCATCTCTCTTTCGTCTACTTTTTTGTCGTTCATGATGGTGCCGTGGTCCTTATATTTCTTCAGGATAAAATGCGTTGTGGTACTAAGGACCGTATCCATGGTAGCCAGTTTGTCGGAAACAAAGGAGCTCACCTCACGAAGAGTCTTGCCCTCCAAGATCACCATCAGGTCAAAACCTCCGGACAGAAGATAAAGGCTCCGTACCTCCGGATAGTTGTAAATTCTCTCCGCAATGGAATCAAAGC
Source organism: uncultured Lachnospiraceae bacterium (assembly GCA_900320485.1). GTDB lineage: Bacteria > Bacillota > Clostridia > Lachnospirales > Lachnospiraceae > Acetatifactor. The sequence goes on from ONSO01000007.1 coordinate 16,503, forward strand.
CCTGTCCGCGCTGGGGCGTCACGCGCACCTCGATCAGTGCGGTCACCTTCTCAATGCTGGTCTTCTCCCAGTTGATCAAAGTATGATAGGCACAGATGGTGCCGTCCTTCTCCATTTCCTCCATGGCGTTCACTACATCGATCTCCTCGGCGCCGACCAAGACCGCCAGCTCCTTTAAATCCATGCGGCTGTTTTTCTCAACCAGCTTTAGCAATTCCTCTCTCAATGCTTCATTTTTTACCTGCTCGCTCATTTTATGCTCCTTTCCCGTCCTCCGACAAAGAATTTTTCTTATCTCAATTCCCTCAATTTTTCAGCGATCACGTCCGTGCCTCTGGGGCGATCCAAAAACCGGATTTCTTCTTCATTCAGCAAAATGCGGTCCTGCTTGCCTGTCAGCCTGCCGATGACCGCGGCGGGAATGCCCTCCGCCTCCAGCGCTGCCGCCAGAGCTTCTCCATCCTCCGTTGCCATCAAAAGGCTGCCGCCGCTTCTCATCTCATAGGGATTGACGCCGCAGACCTCACAGACCTCCACGGTCTCCTGGCGGATGGGGATCTTTTTCAGGTCAACCTCAAGCCCAAGGCCGGCACCTTCTGCCAGTTCCCAAAGGCCGCCAAAAACGCCTCCCATAGACAAGTCATGCATGGCTGCCACGCCGGCTTTTGTGGCGATCTTCGCCTCTTTTTCTATGGAGAGATACTTTCCAAAACCCGCCGCCTCATCCACAAGATAGGCAGGATAGCGCTCCAAAAGCTTTTCCCTGAAGCTCTCCGTCAGCACGGCCGTTCCTTCCAGCCCGATCCATTTACTGAGAACCAATGCCTGGCCGGGCTTTGCCTTGGCCAGGGAAGGTATCTCCCCGGCCTTAGCCACGCCGATGGCGGTAATGGTAAGAATGGGCTGTGTCACGGCATCCGTGACGTTCGTGTCACCTCCGGCGATCTCCATCCCCAAAGAGACGCAGGCCGTCGTGATCTCCTCCATCAATTCTTTCACCAAGGCTTCCTCACATTCCTCCGGAAGCATGATGCTGATCTGGGCAGATGCGGGATGGGTACCGGAAGCCGCCAGATTATTGGCACATTTTTGTACCAGCTCTGCTGCCTTTCCCGCACCTGCCTTGCCCGCGACTGCGGCCTCCTGGGCACACCATGCCAAAACCTGCCTGCTTGACGCCGCAAAAAAAGCGCAGTCCGACCCTATGGCTGCGCCTTTCGTGTTTTCTAAAATCTTTCCTGAGAACGGATGGCTGATCCGATGATTCCCCGTATGCACTTGTTTCAGCACTGAGCGATTTAGGGCGCTCTCCGGAAGCTTTCCAGTCCTCATGCCTTATCTACCGTTGCCAAAATCCGTTGCGTCAACTTTGGCACCCTTCCAAGTCTTTTATTCCCAAGCCCTGCGCTTTCCTACTCCTGTGCGGGGGGCTGGGTCAGAAGTCCAATGACAACCCTTACGTGCTCCAAGTCATACGTACCAATGGCTGCCATGATCTCTTCATATTTCCACGCTTCATCCGTGGCTACTCCCACCACGGCACTTCTGGGAGAAACGTTGTACTTACTGTTATTAACCACCTCGCGGCTGACTTCCCTGCCGCCCTCCGTCACAATCTTCCAAAGCCTTGCCCGATACCCTATGTGTGCCGCCTCCGTGGAAACGTATCCCAACGGCTTTGAAGCATCTGCCGTGATCAGATCTATGGTCGGCATAATTTTCTCAAGGATCTCGCTTTCATAACGAACCTCACGGTCCGCAGGCCTCGTCTCCTTGCCGTATATGTTAAAGGTGATCTTTTTATTCTTAACGTACCCCTCTATATAGATGGGGTAATCCAGATTATTCCGGAACTTAAAGTCTTTTCCCGCGCCCTCCGCGATGGCAGCGTCCGCAGACGCGTCAACGTAGGTCACGATCATGGAGTGAGGGCTTCTGTCCGTCACTTCAAGCTCTGCCTTGAGCACCGCATTGTAAAGCGTGCTGGAAACCTGGCAGATGCCGCCGCCCATACTGTTTACCACCTTACCGTTTAAGTAAGCACCGGCCATGGCATAGCCGTTCGCCGCCGTAAAAGGAGAAACCGCGTCCGTACAGGAGAACGTCTCTCCGGGATAAAGCAAGGTTCCGTTGATCTTACTGCAACCATTGGCAACGTTGCCGCTCCGGTTTCCGTTGGAGGAAGAATAATCCGTGGTAAAGCTCCCAAGGAGATCCTGAACCTGCGCCAGATCCGCCGCAGTTCCCCGGGGTTGCTGCGTGACCACGTTCAGCTTGATCCTGCAGTCTTTCCCATCCCAGGAATTAACCAGATAATCGTATACAACGTCAATGGAGGATTCCACGTCCAGTTCGTAACCCGTCCGGCCTTCCGTGATCTGAAAAACGCCGTCCACCCGGGTCAGTCCCGCATCTACGGGCTTTTGATCAAATACGGTGCATTTCCCGGCCAAGACGTCATTGATGGCTCCCACGTCAAATCCCAGCTCTACGTCATAAACCTTGTTTTCAAACTGCAGATCCTTCATCGTCTTATAGCGCTGGATCACGTTGCCCTCCGTGCCGAGAGCCGCAGCCTCCCGCACCATCTCCGGATTCGCCCAGCAGATTCCCAGATCCTTCGCCGTAACGGTTACTTCCTTCCCGTCCGCCACCACCAGCGTCACGTTACTGTCTTCCATGGCGGCGATCCGTCCGAGGATCAGATCCTCCGCCTCCTGCAACGTCATGCCGGCCAGGGAATCCTGCTCAGCATATATTCCCTCTTTGATGGTCAGCTCAGACGCCTGCGCCACGTTTCCCATGCATAACGTGGTCATGAATGCGGCACAAACGGCCACACCCCAACGAAACATGCTTTTCATTCCTTGCCTCATACTCCTAAAACGTGCGATCCCCGCTTAAAACGAAAGGATCAAGGGAAGGACCATGGCAACCACAAGCAAGATCACAATGACGGCTGCTACGGTCTTTCTCGTTTTTCTGTTATTCATGTTAAACATTTTACGTCTCCTTATCGCCGGTCAAAAGCGGCCGACTCTTCCTAAACAGCTTATAATTATAGACGAATTTCCCTTGTTTGACAAGTGGAAACGTGCCTAAAATAGGGCGTTTTCCCACCTTTCCGGTATGCAGTTTGCTTATGTTTAAAGTACCGCGGGACCGTCCCCGATATCTACCACGTAGAAATCTGCGGCGTAACCGATCTTCTTCTCATAGGCCTCGCCCACGCTTCGGATAAAGTTCTCCACGGCTTCTTCCTTCACGATGCTGACGCTGCAGCCGCCAAATCCTGCCCCCGTCATTCTCGCGCCGATAACGCCTGGCACCTTCCATGCCTCCTCCGCAAGGGTATCCAGTTCCTTTCCCGTCACCTCGTAATCATCCCGAAGGGAAACGTGGGAAGCATTCATCAGCTGCCCGAATTCCTCGAGCTTCCCGGCCTTGAGGGCCGCCACCGCCTTTATGGTGCGCTGGTTCTCGTATACGGCATGCTTTGCCCTTTTCCTCCTGATCTCGTCCCCAATGGCCCCCTTATACTTCTCAAAAGCCGCTTCGTCCAATTCCCCAAGGCTCTTTACGTTCACGACCTTCTGAAGCTCTGCCAGTGCCGTCTCGCACTCGCTGCGGCGCTCATTATACTTGGAATCCCCAAGTCCGCGCTTCTTGTTGCTGCAGGAAATGACAATCTTCGCGCCGTCTAAGTGAATGGGCGCATATTCATACTGCAGGGTTGCCGTATCCAAAAAGATGGCATGATCCTTCTTGCCCATGGCAATGGCAAACTGATCCATGATACCGCAATTTACCAAATTATACCGATTCTCCGAGAACTGTCCGATCAGGGCCAGGTCCTGATTTGTCACGTCAAAGCCAAAGAGATCCCTTAGAATAAAGCCGGTGAGCACCTCTACGGAAGCAGAGGATGACAGTCCGGAGCCATTGGGAATGTTGCCAAAAAGAAGCAGGTCAAGGCCGGCAGGCATCTTCATTCCTTTTTGTTCAAAAGCCCACATAACCCCCTTGGGATAGGCGGTCCAGTTTTTGTCCCCGCCGGGAACAAACTCCTTCAGGGAGGATTCGATGACGCCCAGTTCCTCAAAATTCATGGAAATAAATTGGAGCTTATCGTCTTCGCGCTTTCTGGCCACGCCATAGGTTCCGATGGTCAGGGCACAGGGGAACACGTGCCCCCCGTTATAATCCGTATGCTCTCCGATCAAGTTTACGCGTCCCGGCGCAAAATAGACCTTTGCCCCTTCCGCATCTCCAAAAACTTCCCCAAATCTGGCAAGTAACTTTTCCTTCATCTCACTCATTTCCCTTGCTTCTCCATTTTTCCGGTTCTTTTCAGAACCCGTTTTTCTCCATCGTTCGTCCGTTGTCCTTTCCCGGCTTTTCCTGACAGCAATTTATTTATCGCCAGATCCCCAAAAACCTCAAGTACCGTCTCAAGTACCGTCTCAAGCACCGTCCCGAACATTCTCAGTTCCTCCCGCATTCAAGCCCGTGCGCAACCATCATTTCAAGAAGACAAACTCCTCCAGCTCGCAGATCACCCTGCCTTCAAAGAAGCTGCTGGTCCACTCTCCCTTGGGCAGCCCGTCGTCTGCCACAAAATACAGGGCATGACGCCCGGTGACGTTTTTCACCCTTCCGCGATACGTTCCGTCCCCCAAACCGATCTCTACAACACCGATTTCCCGGCCGCTCTTTCCCCTTCCCGGAGCCGGATCCGCTGCAGTCCCCTCTCCTTTTTCGCCCGTCTCCGCATTATCGATCCACACGTGGAGTTTTCCCCTGCAGCCCATGCCAACAACCTTTACGGCCAGTTCCATGGTCTTCGTGGAGTCATCCTCACCAAAGTCAAAATACTTATATCCGATGACGCTCCCGTCCTTCACCTGCGTCACCACGCGCCGGAACACGTCCTTTTCGGCGACAAACGGGCCGCCCTTCAGCACACAGGCGATCTCCGCTTTTACGGGTTCGTAGGGCGTCAGCGCCTCCTCAAATCCCAGCGAAGTCATCTCCACGGGCAAAATCGTGCCATCCGGCAGGATCTCCACCTTTTCCACGCAGGCGCGCCTTGAAAACACGGAATTATTTGTCATGCGGTGATAAAATATATACCATTGATCCCCAATCTTGCAAAGGGACCCATGATTGTTTCCGCCGGGATAATCCACGCCATTGTCAATAATATAGCCGCGATAGGTAAAAGGCCCCGTTGGCGCGGGTGCCGTTGCATAGGCAAGCCTGCTGCCTTTTCTCGGCGAATAGATCAGGTAATACGTATCCCCGATCTTTCGCGGAGAACTCGCCTCATAAAATCGCCGCTCCACCGGTACCTCCGCCCGGTCATCCATCACGTGTTTTTTAAGGCTTCCCGGCAAAACCCGGTACATGGTCTCCGGATCAAGTTCATTCAAGTTGGAGCCTTCAAAGCCATAGTAGACGTAAACCCTGCCGTCATCGTCCACAAGAACCCCGGGATCATTATAAATTCCGTCGTCCCCGGCGTCCTCCGGAGCGTATTCATAAGTGGACAAAAACCGGAAGGGCCCTTCCGGTCTGTCGCTGACGCTGACGCATCCCTTTGCACCAACAATATAGGTAAACAAATAGTACTTTCCGCCTTTTTCCACCACGTCCGGCGCATAAAGCTCATGGTCCGTATAAGGTACGTCGGAGACATGGTCGGCATCGGGTCTCGTGTGAAAAATATGTCCGTGACACTTCCAATGGTTCAGATCATTGATCGGCGCGCTCCATACCTTTAATTTATAGTCACAGAACTTGTCGCACCCATGCCTGTCATGGGATCCGTAAAGATAAACGCGGTCCCCGAAAACCCGGGGTTCTCCGTCCGGAATGCACTCCCACAAAGGCAAAATCGGATTTGCCATGACTTTTTCCTCCCTTATTCTTCTCTTTCAGACACGTCCCTAAGGGCCTGCTCATAAATGCTTTCGTCCGTCATGCCTTCCTCAGACCGGAGTCGTATGGCAGTGATCACTCTCATGGTCACGGGATTTCCCTGTACGGCGTTGATCTCGCTCAACGCCTCCTCAAGAAGCTTTGCCTTTTCCGTAAGCTCCCTGCGGTCATCCGTGCGGAAGAGAATGGCAAATATGGCTTCCTTCGTTCTTGCCGCAACGCCGCCGTTTCCAACGATCTTCCCGATGCACTCACCCATCGCACGAAGGGAAGCATTTGCAAGTTCCTCGCCGTAAGTCTCCATAATGCGCCACCACTTTACGTTGCGGATCACGATCAGGCCGTAATTCTGCCCGTTCTCATTATACTGCCAGGCATAATCGATCATGGCATCAATAAAGGCATGCGCATTCATCAGACCGGTGACCCGATCCACGTTTCTTTCCCGCAGCTTTCCCTGCGCCGTCAAAAGATCGGAGTCACCGTCAAAGAAATATCCCACCAGACCAATGATCTTATCATTTTTGTACAAGGGCATCTTATGGCTGACCACGTTACGTATCTTGCCGCCGCTGATGCACTGCCCAATGGAATCCCTGATCCGGGCTCCCCTTGTCAACACTGCCTTATCCTCTTCCATGACGGGGGCTTCGTTGACGTGCCAGTTCATCTCTTCTTCCGTTTTGCCCACCAACTCCTTTAAGGACCTGATCCCAAAATAATCGAGGAATGCCTGGCTCGCGCCCAAAAATTTTCCCTCCAGGTCCTTCCAGTAGAACTTTATGTCTGCATTCCAAAGGAAATGATCAAGTAAAAGCAAGGACAGGTCTTTTTCATCCCTGCCGTGCAGGATGCCGTTCACGCCGTCATTTTCATCATCCACCGCTTTCTTGTAAGGTTTTACGCAGTAAAGATATTCATTTCCGTCCGTTCCGGGGATCATCATCAGCGTAACCTCACCTGCGCGATAGTTTCCGTCCTGCTGCTTGATCCGGAATACGTCGGATACGTAACCGAAGGTGGAACGTTCCACCCGTTCCTTTGCCGTGGAGAAATCCATAAATTCGCGGTATCTGTTTCTCTCCGTGGGGAAAATGTTCTGCTCCGCAAAATAAGCATTGTTTGCTTTTACGTCCAACATCACCGGCGGCTGTTCCTTCATGTTGGGTGAAGTTCCAAGCAGGGGCCTCAGGGTCTGATTCTTCAGGTCTGCCAGCAAGATCACGCGGAACATCAGATTCAGCACGCGAAGCTTCGAATCCAGCCTTTCCTTCACTTCCTCATTGTCCTGCTCCATGGTCAGGTTCATAATGGAGCCCTTGATAATGGCATGACCGTCCTGACAGACCAGGGCCTGCCCCCGGAAACACAGATAATTACGGTTATACGTATAATAAAATACTTCCTGTTTGCCGGATTGCTTCATCTGCTCCGCAAACTCACGATACTTGATCATCAGGGGGGATCCCGTATGGTAGATGAGTCCGTCCATCTCCTCGAGGCTTACGTCCTCCATCTTGATCTGTTCCCGGTAAGCTTTGTTCATAAACAAGGTTCTGAAGTTTTTGCCGTCATCCTCGACCACTTCCAGCGGAACGTCCGTAGCCCTTACGTGGAAGCTTGCCACTTCATAGAAATGTCTCCATTTTCTCTTCTCGATGGAGATCTTCTTTTCCGCAAGATGCTCATACAGCTTCTCCACGGGCTCCGGCTTTCCGTAATAATACCCCTGGATCTTGCCGCAGCCGACCTCCGTCAGGAAGTCCAAATGCTCCTGCGTCTCCACGCCTTCCGCCAAGGTCTGGATCCCCAGATCCTTAGCCATGGTAATGGTGGATCGGATGATGTCCTTTGACTTCTCTGTAAATGGCGTTAAGAACCTCATGTCCAGCTTCAGCATGTCAAACTGATAGTCCTTCAGCAGCGTCAGGGAAGAATAACCGCTTCCAAAATCATCCATCCAGATCTCATAGCCCGTCCTGCGGAAGCGCTCAATCACGTCACGCATCAGTTCCTCGTCGGATACGATCATGCTCTCCGTGATCTCAATGTGAATGTAATCCCTGGGCACGTCATATTTTTTCAGCGTATCTTCCACAACCTTCAGCATGTCGCAATTCAAAAAATCCTGACGGGAAAAATTCACGGACACTGGTACCACGGGCAATCCCTTCTGCACCCTGTCATGAATGCACTGGCAGACCTTCTCCACCACGTAGCAATCCAATTTATGAATCTGTCTGTGATCCTCCAGAATCCCCACGATCTGATCCGGCATCAGAAAACCCATTTCCACGTCAGACCATCTCACAAGGGACTCCACGCCGCAAAGCTCGTGCGTCAGGGAACGGACCACGGGCTGATAATAAACCTTGATCCACTCCTTTTCCAACGCCTTGTCAATGGTCTGTATTACGTATTCCGCAATCTTAACTTTCCGTGCCAGCGAATCCGAATACTCCACCCTGTCGATCTTGGAATCATATTTTATGTAGTCGCAGGCAACCTTCGCAAAGGAAAGCGCCGCTTCCACGTCAAATCCGGCATTGGGAACAAATTTGTAGATTCCGCTCTTTCCCACAATGTGGTAGCGGTTGCCGTAAGAATCCCGAAAAATCCTTCCGCACTCCTCCAGCTTATCGAAAACGCCCTCATATTCCGTAAAAATGGCAAAATGATCATCGGAGATCCTGGCAAGGAATGCCTTGTCAAACACCTGGGCAAGAATGTCCGCAATGGTTTTCAGGCAGGCATCTCCCTCGGCCACGCCCTGATTAATGTTCAAAAGCTTGAAATTGACAAAATTCAGGTAGGCAATGGCATACTCCGTCGTATCCTTTCCCGTCAGGTTCCGGTTCATGATCGCGGCATAGGAATGAAACTTTGTCTTGCCGTACAGGCCGGTGATGGGGTCAAAGTCCGAATTGCCGGCCTCATTATCCCTGGCAGTCAGGATGGAATAAAAAAGATCCCTCCCGTCTTCCGCCGTGCGTACGCTCCAATGCTCTTCCACAAGCCGGACGTTGTCCTTCCTTGTCCGCACGTGATAAAAAAGATGCCCCGACGTTTTTCCGCGCCCGTTGATCTGAAAATCCACTTCCTTCCAGATGGATCTCAGTTGGGAAGCATTCACCATGCCATCGTAGACACCCCCAATGAAATCCATGAAATTGCTGACGTCATCGCATTCAAATAAATGCGCCAAGCCTTCATTGGCGTATAAAATCTCATGTTTTCCGTCCCTCCGGCATATAAAAGCCCCACCTGCCATCACGTCAAAAAACTGAGTCGCGTACTTTAATTTTTCCCCAGCAAAATCACCCATGGATTGTTCTCCCGTTTATCCCTCTTGAAACGATCCTACACTTAATTCGAGTGTATCATAGATGGGAATCGTTGTCCATCTTTTCATCCTCGTAAATGCCTTATTTTTTGTCTTTAGGGACCTGCCCGCATAAAAAAATGCTCCCTCACGAGGAGAGAGCATTTTTTTACTGCGTTATAACGTCATTTCTTTTTTTTCCAGGTCTGCCTGAACCTTCTTTAAGTCCTCCCTGATGGAAAGATGCTGGGGACAGGCCTTCTCGCATTTGCCACATTCCTTACAGTTCCCGGCCTGGGCATTCTTCATTTCCATTTCTTCCCATTGCCGCTTCACAATGTTGTAATTCTGGTATACGTGGTATCTGTTCCAGACGCTGAAGTTCCCCGGAATGTCTACGCCAAAGGGGCAGGGCATGCAATATCTGCAGCCGGTGCAGCCGTTTTGGACGCGGCCGTTCATGATGGCCTTCACCTTCTCGATGGCCTGATATTCCTTCTCCTCCATGGGAACAAAATTCACAAAGGTCTTTAGATTGTCCTCCACCTGCTCCATGGTGGACATGCCGCTGAGCACCGTAAGGATGTTGGGCATGCTCGCCACGTAGCGAAGTGCAAAGGAAGCAGCCGACGCGCCCGGACGCGCCTCTTCAAACACCTCCATAATGTCTTTCGAAAAGTTTGCCAGGGAGCCGCCCTTTATGGGCTCCATAATGGTCAGGGGAACACCCTTTTCCTCCGCCAGACGATAGCCGCGAAGTCCGGCCTGTTCCTCCGTATCCACGTAGTTCAGCTGGATCTGGCAGAAATCCCAGTCCCTGTAGTTCAGGATCTCTTCAAAAGCGGAATAGTCATCATGGAACGAAAATCCCAAAAACCGGATCTTCCCCTCCGCCTTCAGCTCCTCCAGCCGCTTTACCGCTCCGATCTTGACCATTTTTTCCCAGCTTCCACGGTTCATGGCGTGCATCAGGTAAAAATCCACGTAGTCTACCCGAAGCTTTTGAAGCTGCTCATTAAAATACTTGTCCACGTCCGAAACTTCATTCACAAACCAGCAGGGCAGCTTCGTCGCAAGATAAAAGGAATCCCTGGGATGCTTTTTTAATACCTCACCCACAAAGAGCTCGCTCTCTCCGCCGTGATAGGGATACGCCGTATCTATGTAGTTTACGCCATTTTCCATGGCCTTTTCCATCATTTTCTCTGCAAGCGGCCTGTTGATCTTTCCGTCAGGCCCCGTCGGGAAACGCATACATCCAAACCCCAAGAGCGACACGTCGATCCCCAGCTTCTCAAATCGTCTTTTTTCCATGGTCATAACCCTCCTTTTGATTTATGATACCACGTCCTCCCGAACTTGTCTCCCTTATTGATATTATTTTTCATGGTTTTTTGCCCAATTTTTGTCTTTTTTCAAATGTTGCCAAGTCTCCCATATAATGACGAATCCCAAAGGTCCCTTGATGATACCCGCGATTCCAAACAAGCGGATGCCCGCATATAGGCTGATCAAAATGAAAACGGGCCGGATGCCCATCTTTTTTCCTATGAGCCTGGGCTCCAGAAACTCGCGGATGAGGATGCACCCCAAATACAGAACTCCGCAAATTATGGTGACTGCGTATCTCCCTTCCAACGCATGAAAAATGCCAAGCGGAACCAATACCACGCCCGTTCCGATGAAGGGCAGGGCATCCAGCACGCCCGCCAAAAGTCCAAACTGCACTCCCTGCGCCACGCCGGCCAACCGCAAAACCAAGGCGCACAGGCCTGCGATCACCGTCATGATCACGCCCTGAGCTTTCACGTAGGTGGCCACGTAACGGATCACGCCGCAGATGACCGTAAGAAGAAGATGGCAGTCCTCCCTGTCCAGCAGACGATTCATCATCTCATCATAATCCTTTGCGAGAAGGATCACGGCGATCAGAAACGTTACCAGATATCCGCCCAGGGCAGCGGCCCTTCCCGCATATCGGATGGCTCCGCCCAGCATTCCCTTTTGGATGGTTCCCACGTTCCTCTGCAGCTCCCCGATGCCAAGCTCCACCCATCCGCCGGCCCAATCTGGTAAAGACTCCTTCCATTTCTCCACCTCTGAAAGGATCCGTGGAAATCCGTTCCACGCAAATCGGCCAAGAAAAAACATGAGCACTGCGATGACGGCCAGCGCCGCCACCAACAAAAGCACTGCCCCCACCTGTCTGTGAAGATGCAGCCTTTGCATTTTCTTTAGCAGCGGGCCAAAAATAGTGACAAAGAGCATGGCCGTCAGAATGGGGGATAAAAATGGCGTTAAATATCTCAGGAACAAAAATACTGCTCCCGTCAAAAGGAGCAGTATCACGATCGCATTATTTCTGATTCTTTCAACCCAAGCTTCCATTTGTGCCTCCCGCCGCTTCGCTGCCATGCATTCCGGAAGGAACGCCGCTTAGCGTTTTCCGTTGCTTTTTTAGCCCTGCGCTGGGATTAGTATGCTCAAAATAAATCCTTTCCATTCGCGTTATTTTCAAATAGCGCCGCCCATGACGGCCGGCATTTAAACGTCACCTTCTTTTTTGTCCGCGGCTGAACAAAGGTAAGTTCATTTGCACAGAGTGCTACCGTCCGGATCCCCAGGCGCCTTGCCAGTCCCTTCGATGCCTCATTGCCATATTTTTCGTCCCCAAGGATCGGATACCCCGCGTGAGAAAGCTGGGCGCGGATCTGATGAAACCGCCCCGTTTCAATCTCCGTCTCCAAAAGCGAATAGACCATCTCCCCTCCGTCCCCGACAAGCCCTGCTTCCCCGGCGCCGGCCAGCATGCGATAGGAAAGCCTCGCCTCCTTTGCGTCCTGAAACTCTCCTTCCCTGCCCGTGACAACCCTTGTCACGTTTCCTTCCTTTCGGAGATGATCCAAAAGCTCTCCCTCCGGCTCTGCGGGCACTCCAAGGACTGCCGCCACGTATTTCTTATTCAGCACTCCCTTGGAGAGTTGCCCGGACAGTTCTGCGGCTGCCTTGCCCGTTTTTGCAAAGACAAGCAAGCCTTCCACCGGCTGATCCAGGCGGTGGATCACTCCAAGATAGGGAACCGGCTTTCTCTCCTTCCCCGCCAGGTACCGTTTTAATTCGCTCACGGCGTCCGGTGCATCCACTGCCGCGCTTTGCGTCGCCAGCCCCGCGGGTTTGCGGACGACGATCACGTCCGCATCCTCAAAAACGATCTCAAGCCGCATTTTCCATAGCCCTCATTAACCACTTCTAGCGCCGGTATTCCGGGAATTCCTCGTAATAGCGCTTTTTATCCTCATACATGCGCTCATCTGCCATCTTTAAGGCGTGGCGCACGTTCCTTGCATTCTCCTCGCAACAATATCCAACCGCAAAGCTTACGTTTTGGTAAGCGCCGGCCTGCTTCTTGACCCGCTCCACCTGATATTCCAGAACCTGCGGCACCGCATCCTTGACAATGATCATAAATTCGTCACCGCCGGCGCGATAGATCTCATGTCCCACAAACACGTTCTGCAAAAGCATGGCTGCATTCTTCAGCAAAAGATCTCCGGCCAAATGCCCCTCTGAATCATTTACGTGCTTTAATCCGTTCAGATCCGCAAAGACAACGCCAATGGGCCTGCCCTCATCCTCTCCTTCACTCAGCCGGTCTACCCGGTTATTCATTTCATTACGGTTGTATACGCCCGTAAGCATGTCCATGGAGCTTAAGACCTTTAAGCGATCAACCATCTGATAACCGGAAAGCTCTGAGGCCAGGAAGAAAGTCGTTAGTTCCAGCGTCTCCTTAATCTTCGGCGTACTCCCAATGAACCATGGATCTTTGTTCCGCTTCGACTGCATAGGAATTCCCCAACACTTTACATCTGCGGTTATTAAAATCCATCTGCAAAAGACAGCAATGTCTCGCGCCGCAGATCTCCCTTATGTCAGAGATCACTTCCTGAATGGTCTTCTCAAAATCGTCGGTTCCCCGAAGCTTTACACAGGTGCTGAGCACTGCCGCCGTTGTTTCATAGGAAACCTCCGTCATGTTTTTTACGTCCGCCTCCTGAGAGAGCTCCTGGGTATACGTACAGTACCCCAGATTTTCGTCATCAGACTCCAGCGGAAGCATAAACAGGTTAAACCAGAAATCAAAGCGCTCCGGATGAACGTAAGTATGCATCGGCTGTTTTAATACGGCCGCCCTGTAACAGAAATCCTCAAAATTCAGATCCTTCGTAAAATAACACTGATATTCACTGTTGGGTATGAATTTATCCATCAGCATCTTGGGGCCGTTATTCCCCTCAATGGAATCCACGTATGCCTTGTTCCCGGCAACGATGCGGATTTTTCCGTAGCCGCCATCCGGCAGCTTTTCCACGGACATGATACAAGTCATAGGTAAAATGCCATCAACAAATTTTTGATAATCCATGCCACGTATTCTCCGTATTTTCAGCTTTTGTCAAAAGTTTCCGATCCTCAAAGACATTGTATGACTCCTTACTCAAAATGGCAAGAATTTTTTGATAATTCCCAAAAAGCCACGGCACCGGCCGCTGCCACGTTCAGGGAATCCACGCCGTGATGCATGGGTATCCTCACCCGGTGGGTGCAACTTTCAATAACCTCCCCCGGCAGTCCGTCCCCTTCCGTTCCAAGAAGCACCGCAAGACGCTCCGCGCGCTTTAACCTTTCATCCTGAATGGCAACGGAATCCGCGGTCAGTGCCATGGCGACCGTCTCAAACCCCATCGCTCCAAGGCGCAGGGCCACGTCATTCACGTCACCGCCCTTTCCTTCCATGAAGGTCCAGGGGATCTGGAACACCGTACCCATGCTGACCCTTGCCGCCCGCCTTGTCAGGGGATCCACGCTTCCCGCCGTGAACAGTACGCCGTCCATTCCCAGCGCTGCCGCCGACCGCACAATGGCACCCGCATTGGTAGGATTCACCACTTCCACCAATACCGCCAGCCGCTTTTTCCCTTCACAAAACGCATCCAAAGCCGGTAGCCTTTTCCTCCTAAGCACCGCCCAGAGTCCCCTTACCAGACTGTATCCCGTAAGCTGCGTCACCAGATCATGTCCGGCCACGTAAACGGGCAGGCTTTCCAGCTTTTCCCTGCCCCACAGTTCTTCAATCTTGTCTAATACGGGCCGTCCCTCTTTTTCCACCCGCTGTTTTTCCAAAAGCACGGCCTCCGGCTCATAGCCGGCCTCCAGCGCCCGAAGGATCACGTTGGCGCTCTCCGCGATAAAAATGCCGGGCTCCGGCTCATAATAATGCATCAGCTGGCCTTCAGAGAGCCTGGAGAACACGTCCAGCTCCGGTGCGTTTACGTCTGTGATCTCGATCCAATTCATGCTTCTCCCCCATGGCATTTCCCATTTCACCTAACAGGTGAGGTTATCCTTTCGAAGACCTCTGGGATAATGATTCTTCATGATCCCTCCGGCCAGCTTTCCCCAGCCAAGGGAAATGCCGTCCACGCAGATCAAATACCATCCTTTTTCCCCCTCCGCCGGGAACGTCTGTCCCTCTAAATATGCCGCGGTAAGCCTTTCCGACGTAGACGTGCGGTAAACGTGGCACGCATCCCGGGCGCCCAGAGCCAAAGCCAGCGCATGGGAGGGCTCAAAGCGGTTCTTTTTCACTTCTCCGAGGTGCAGCCCCGGCCGAAGAACCTTCAGGCCCTTTAGGTTCGGGAAGTCATCAGGCACAAGGTAAAGATTGTCGCCAAATTTTAACAGTCCGCCGCCTTCGCTGCCATAGACGCAGACGCTGACGGGCCGCCGCAGGGTCTCCTTTTCAAAGGCCGCCCATTCCTTACATTCCTCCCGGCAAAGGAGCTTCGCAAGCCCTGATGCCGGATCCGGCCCATGGCCCGATAACGTCCCTTCCTTTTGAAGCACCGCAAGAAAATGCCCCTCGCCCCGCACCCTGTGCGGATAAATGCGAAGCATGCCGTCAAAAGAAATCTCCTCATCCTCCGTGCACCGGAATCTTAGGTTCTTCACCGCGGAAAACTCCGGATGCCCGTCCAAAAACCGTTGAATGCTCCCCTCATTCTCCCACTCGGAGAACGTACAGGTTGAGTAAACCAGCCGCCCTCCCGGCCGAAGCATTTTCGCTGCTTCCGCGAGGATCCCGTCCTGTCTTTCACCGCAAAGGCGCACGTTCTCGGCGCTCCATTCCGTAACGGCCACCTCGTTTTTCCTAAACATCCCCTCTCCGGAACAGGGAGCATCTACCAAAATCTTGTCAAAATAAGCAGGAAACACTTCCGAAAGTCTTTCCGGCGATTCATTTGTCACGCAGACGTTTGCAAGCCCCATCCTCTCCACGTTCTCCGAGAGGATCTTGCCCCGGGCGGGGTTGATCTCATTGGATACAAGGAGACCTTTCCCCAAGAGCATTGCCCCGATCTGCGTACTCTTGCCGCCCGGTGCCGCGCACAGGTCCAGTACCTTCTCCCCCGGCTTTACGTCCAAAAAACCTGCGGGGGCCATGGCGCTTGGCTCCTGCACGTAATACAGACCCGCCTCATGATAAGGATGCCGTCCGGGCCGTACGTCCGCATCATAGTAAAAACCTTTTTCCGCCCAGGGGACTTTCTCCATGCGAAAAAGAGCGGTCAGGGCTTTTTCCATGCTCTCTCCGCTCTCCGTCTTTTTTAACTGATTCAGGCGCAAGGCCTGCGCCCTGGGTTTGTCATAGCTCGCCAGAAATTCCGGGTATTCCCCTCCGAGCGTTTCCTGCATCCGCAGCAAAAATGCTTCCGGCAGCATATTCCACCTCCATGCTTACATAACGTGATATCCCTTTGCCTTCAGGCATGCCTTCACCTCGCCGGTATCCAGGCAATGGAATACCATGATGGGCTTACCGGACTCTCTGTTAAAGGAAAGGTACAGATAATCCACGCTGATGTTGCTCTGCTCCAGATCCTTTAAGAGATGATTCAGATTACCCACCTCATCCGCCACCTCGACGCCGATCACGTCCGTCAGTCTGCACAGATATCCTGCTGCCGTCAATGCGTCAAAAGCCTTCTGGGCATCGGATACCACCATTCGGATAATGCCGTACTCCGCACTGTCATTGGTTACGGATCCCAGAATGTTGATGTCATTTTCCAAAAGGATCGCAGTGATCTTCTGCATGGTGCCTTTTTTATTCTCAGCGTAAATGGATACTTGTTTTAACATTAGTTTTCTACCTTCCGTTTCTCTTGCATGCGTCCTCTTTGAACGTTACTTATTCTAAACGCATCTTGGCAAGAAGTCAATCCCTTAGATCTTAAACCGGTATCCCACGCCCCAGATGGTTTCGATGTACTGAGGTTTTGCGGAATCACGCTCGATCTTTTCACGGATCTTTTTAATGTGAACCGTAACGGTGGCAATGTCTCCAACGGGTCCCATGCCCCATATCTCCTGGAACAGTTCCTCCTTTGTATACACGTGATTGGGATTCTCCGCCAGGAAGGTCAACAGGTCAAACTCTTTCGTTGTAAAGATCTTCTCTTCGCCGTCCACGTAAACCCTGCGGGCCGTCTTGTCGATGCGGATCCCGCGGATCTCCACTATGTCATTCTGAGGCTTTTGGTTGGTTCCGACAAGCCTCTCATATCTTGCCAGATGTGCCTTCACCCTGGCTACCAGCTCGCTGGGGCTAAAGGGCTTTGTCATATAGTCATCCGCGCCGAGGCCCAGTCCCCTGATCTTGTCGATGTCGTCTTTTCTTGCGGACACCATGAGAATGGGGATGTCCTTTTCCTTCCTGATCTGCTTACACACCTCAAAGCCGTCCATGCCCGGCATCATCAGATCCAGGATGACCAGATTGTAGTCCTCTTCCAGGGCTGCCTTTAAGCCCTTGTCGCCAGTGTTGCAAATGTCAACCTGAAACTCGGAAAGCTCCAGATAATCCTTCTCAAGGTCCGCAATGGCCTCTTCATCTTCCACAATTAAAATTCTGCTCATATTTTCCTCCATTCCGGGTTTGCACCCTGATAATCCTTCCATCAGCTAAGTTCGACGTATTTTCGAAGCACAAAGTGCATGCAGGTTCCTTCTCCCTCCTTTGCCGTGGCCCAGATGTAACCGCCATGATCCTCGATGATCTTCTTTACGATGGACAGGCCGATGCCGCTGCCGCCCTGTGCGGAATTGCGGGAGGCATCCGTCCTGTAAAACCTCTCAAAGATCCTGGTGAGATCTTTTTGGGCGATGCCCTTGCCATTGTCCTCGATCTCCACCTGAATGGAATCATCATGATCTAAAATGCGTATGTCGATCCTGCCATTAGGCTTATCCATGTATTTGACGCTGTTTCCGATGATGTTATTGATGACCTTCTTCATCTGCTCCGCATCAGCGATCACCATGGTGGACGGATCCGCCACGTTGGTATAATTCAGCTTGATGTTTCTGGACTCCAGATCCAGTCCCACTTCCTCCACGCAGTCTCCGAAATAATCCGCCACGTTGATCCGCTGGAAATTATATTGAATGCGGCTGGTGTCAATGCTGGAATAGGTTGTCAGCTCGTTGATCAGCTTATCCATGTCATTGGCCTTGTTATAGATGGTCCGAATGTACTTGTCCATCTTCTCGGGCGTATCCGCGACGCCATCCATAATGCCTTCCACGTAACCCTTGATGGCCGTGATGGGCGTCTTCAAGTCGTGGGAAATATTGCTGATCAGCTCCTTGTTACGCTTCTCGTTGTCTTCCTTCTCTTCCGCGGATTCCTTCAGGCGAAGTCTCATGTCCTCATAATTGCGGTAGAGATCGCCGATCTCACCCTCGCCGCTTGTCTCCAGCGCATAATCAAAATTGCCGTCCTTAATCTTCTTCATGGCAACGTTCAACTCCGTGATCGGAGTGAATACGCCCTTGTGGATCCAATTTGTCAGCATAATGCTGGTAAAAAGCAGGATCAGCACAATGGCAATGAACATGTAAGCCACAAGCTTCTTGGAAATCAGGGCATGTATTCTCGTAACGATAAAAAGGCTTCCCTCGGTTCCGTCCGGGAACAGGAAATCGATCTGCTTTACGTATTTTTCCAGGTCATTAAAGTAAAAACCGCCGTTCTTGTCCAGGCGAACGCTCTGATACTCCGGCAACCTGTCAAACAAGGTCTCGCCCGCCTTTGGATGTCCGGCATAGAGCAGATCCTTTCCCTTCCGCACGATAAGATATGAAGACCTCCTGCCAAGCTCGCCGTTCGTCTTGTCCAGATACTCCCGGTTTTCAAATACGGACGGATCCCGGGCTGCCTGACGTGACAACTCATCAAAGCTATGATCCAGATCCCCAAGGAAATCCTGAAGGTTGTAATTCATCATGGCGTAATCCAAGTCCCTGAGCCCATTTCCTTTTTGAACGTTGACCAGGTAAACGCCGATGATCATAAAAGCCAGCACCGTCAAAAGAAGAGGCAACAGAATAATGCTGACAAACGTGACACGCAATCTTGTCTTAAATTTCATGGCATGCAAACTCCTTCTTCTTTCGTAAGTATACCACACTCTTTTCCAAAATGTGTAAAAACAATCCTATAATATAATAAAAAAAATATAAAATATTGTTTTTTTCATCCATGTTTTGTATGATATTATCAGGAGACGGAGGATTGTCCCTTCTCTGAATTTTTAGAAAAGAGGTTGGAATTTATGCTCACCCTTTTGACAAAAGACAACGTGAAATACGTAGGCAGAACCTTACTGCAGGGGGACGTCCTGTTATTAAGCCTGTCAGGTTCAGGCGTGGCATTCGAATATGAGGGCCGGGGGCTTACCCTGACGCTTCAGGGCGGACGCGCTTCCGAAATTCCCGACAATCAGGCCAATTATGCCCGGATCGCGGTTTACGTTGACGAAGAGCGCGTATGCGACCTGCAGCTTTCCAAACAAAAAACAAGTCTTCGCGTGGCGGAGAGTGCCGTTTCTAAAAAGTCCCTGATCCGCGTGATCAAGCTTTCCGAATGTGCCATGTCCCTGGCAGGGATCCTTCCCCTGGAGATTTCCGAGGGAGAGTCCGTGCGGCCCGCCCCGGAAAAAGCGCACAAGCTGGAATTCATCGGAGACTCCATCACCTGCGGCTATGGCGTGGATGACGAAGATCCCCTGCATCCCTTTAAGACGGCCACGGAGGATGTGACCAGAGCCTATGCCTATAAGACTGCCCGCGCCCTAAATGCCGATTACAGCATGTTTTCCATCAGCGGATATGGCATTATCAGCGGCTATACCGCAGATCCCGCCGTCCGGATGGCGCAGCAGCGGATCCCTGATTTTTATGAATCCATGGGGTTTAGTTACGACTCCATGCCCGGCTTTGACGCTCCCGCAAGCCTGCCATGGGACTTTACAAAATACGTACCGGATGCCATTGTTTTGAATCTTGGAACCAATGATGACAGCTTCTGTCAGGAGGACGTGGCCCGCCAGCAGGAATATGCCGATGCGTACGTTGCCTTCCTAAAGGTAGTGCGCCGCAGAAACCCGGGCGCCATGATCTTTTGTGTGCTTGGTCTCATGGGTGACAGGTTGTACCCTTGGGTTTGCAGGGCCGCAGAGAATTATCGAAGGGAAACGGGGGATGACCGCATTACCACGGTACGGCTCCCCGAACAGGATCCCAGCATCGGTTACGTTTCCGATTATCACCCATTAGAGTCTGCCCACGAAAAAGCGGCGGCCGTTCTTGTTCCCGCCATCAGGGAAGTTATGGGGTGGTAGAACCATTCTCCCCTCTTCCGTCGGGCAAAAATCCATTGTCTGAAACGTACGCCTCCCGGCGCAATCGAGTAGGGATGGTTTGTCCATCCCTCTCACACCACCGTACGTGCCGTTCGGCATACGGCGGTTCAACATAACTTCAAAGCATGACGCTCATTGTAATAGTCAAGACAGCTTATAAGTCCCGCCTTTGCTAACACACCTTTGGAAATAGCTCTGACAGCGCAAGTTTTCGTGACCACCCAATAATAACGGTCACCACAATAGGCTGTCAGTCGGGCAAGGTCTTTTCCAATCCCAAGCTTTTGCAATCCCCATTGTCGTTTCTCCGGCACTTTCCACTGTTTCCAAATAATGATTCTGATTCTTGTCCTTAGATGTGCGTCGATTTCAGCCATCGCTGTTTTCATGGAGCCAAAGGCAAAGTAGTTTATCCATCCTCTTGTCACCTGATTGATTTTCGCAATCTTACCTGTGACTGTTCCAGGCATTTTTCTACAAGTCAGTTCTTTAAGCTTTCGCTTAAGCTTAGCCACCGAGTCTTGATGCGGTCTGCACTTCCATTCGTTAGCCTTGCCATCCTTATAGAAACCAAAGCCCAGATATTTCAGCTTCTGCGGTCTTGTGATATGGGTCTTGGTCATGTTAACCTTTAACCCAAGTTTCCTCTGTATCCAGTCCGTCACTGTCCGCATTACACGCTTCGCACTTGCTTCGCTCCTGACAGCTATAACGCAGTCATCAGCGTATCTTGTAAACCGAAGTTGTCTTGCTTCCAGTTCTTTGTCCAGTTCATTCAGCATGATGTTTGATAGTAGCGGTGACAGGTTTCCGCCCTGCGGGGTTCCGAGTTTTGTTTCCTCATATCCCTGTGGCGTCATGACTCCTGCTTTGAGGTACTTACGGATTAGCGACTCTGTATCTCCATCATTGATGATGTTATGGACAAGACTCATGAGCTTGTCTTGTGGTACATTGTCAAAGAATTTCTCCAAGTCGATATCTACTATCCACTCGTAACCCTCGTTCAGGTAAATAAGCAGTTGTCTGATTGCCATTTCGCAGCTTCTGTTTGGTCTGAAGCCGTAACTCCATTCCGAGAACAGAGGCTCGCACATAGGGCTTATTATCTGCACTATGCCTTGCTGAATTACCCTGTCCATTACGGTCGGGATTCCAAGTTTCCTCACTCCTCCGTTTGGCTTGGGTATCTCTACCCTCCTGACTGGCTGTGGGTTATATTCCCTGCACCTGATTTGCTCCCTGATACCCTTCCAATGCTCTTCGATGTAATCGCCGAGTTCTTCAACCGTCACCTCGTCTACACCGCTTGCCCCTTTATTGGCACATACTCTTTTATAGGCGGCATTCATGTTTTCATTGGACAGTATCTTTTCCAACAGTTCCGACATTGCTTTGTGTGCTCTCTCCTTTCCGTTCCCATGGATTCGCCCTAAGTTGTGCAGTATCTGCTCATTTACGTTTCGCCCTTCCTGCTGTCAGGTATTCCATGCGGCATACATTTGATTACACGGTTACATTGTTCAGCCCTTTAGCAGAGCTCATTTCAGAGCCATGCCTACTACGGCTTCTGCTGACTTCTCACAGTTCGTTGTTACTACGGCGAACGATACCGTCTGTGAGACCTCACGGGATAAGCCTGTCAATCTTTCCTCGTCTACCTGCCTGATTTACGCACATGGGTTACGGTTGCCTTTTGGACTTCACTGTCTCGGGCCAGTTTATCCGCCATGTACGCCTTGTATCAGGTTTCTGTTCGTCAGGCTACGATTTCGCTATCCCTTCTTCTCGCCTACACCTCGCGATGTAAACCATGGGAGTCGCTATGGGGTTCGTTGGCAACTACGCCCCTCGTGGACTTTCACCGCAGACCGACGGCATGCCCGTCATACCC
>ONSO01000028.1 GCA_900320485.1 uncultured Lachnospiraceae bacterium
CTTCAATAATTTTGCGGAAAGTATCGTAGGTGCCTTCAAGGAACAGTTTCAAGCTTTCATTGAACTGAAATAATTCAACTGCAAGGCCGAAATCCATTATGCTGTAAGATTCTCTTAAGCCTGTATCAATCAAGTATTTTCTTTTTTCAAGAAGAGACTTGAGCCCAGCGGCCATAAAAGTCTGGTGGTTGTTGAAAGGGTTGCCATCTCCATAAATGCTGAGGATGTCCTGCTCAAGTTTGAGGAGTTCTTTGGTGTCAATCATTTTTTATCGCGATTACTGGGTTGGGTGTGTTTTGGTTTTATTCCGGTTGATTTTGATATCGCGAGCGGTATTCCGAAGGCGTCATTCCCGTAACCTTTTTGAAAATGTAGCTAAAATAGTGTGCGTCATTATATCCCACGTCCCGGGCGATCTGCGAGCTCTTCTGATCCGTGCCGCGTAAAAGCTCCTTGGCCTTACCCAGCCGCAGGGAGATCAGAAAATCCGTAAAGGTCTGGCCGTTTTGCTGGGAAAACACGGTAGAGAAACGGCTCTTGCTCATGTTGACCGCCTCCGCCACGTCCTGCAGCATCAGGTTGGGATTGGAATAATTGTTGAGGATGTAAAGCTTTGCGTCGCTGATAATGGAGGATACGTGCCTGTCGTCCGTGACCTCTCCCATCTCCCTGACGCCAAGGATGGCCGCCTGCTCCTGAGACCTTTGGACCAGAAGATGACGGACGTGCCTTGCGGATTTATAGCTCTGCAGGATCTTCTCCGGCTCCGCAACGATCTCGCCGATGCCAACGCATATCCCGGTACATCCGGAGCGCTCCAGCTCCCTGACCAGGGAGGTGGCAAAAACGTACGCCTGCTCCTCCGCGTCCTCCGCCGTATCCCCCAGCACAAGGAGCCTCGTGCCATGCTTTCCGGCAGATACGTGAACGATCCCGCCACTGGTCTCCGCCAGGGCGCTTGCCGCCTCCTGGCCCGTTCCCGTCGGCGAAAAGGCCGCGTCGAGCACTGCATAATACGGCGCGGGTACGGGGCATCCCATGGTGCCAAGCTGTTTTAACACGTTGCCTGCATCCTCCTCTGCCGCTTCTTCCACAAACAGGGAGCCGATGAGTTTCTCCTTCAGGAATTTTCCACCGCTTTCCATGCGGGCCCTCAGGCTGGCTGCATGGAAGGTGGCCTTTCGTTCCTCTAAAAGCTGTGCGCTTACCTTGTCCAGTACCGTCCGAAGCTCCGCGGCATTGATGGGCTTTAGCAGGTATTCCCGCACGCCCAGATGGATGCACTTTCTCGCATATTCAAATTCATCATATCCGCTAAGGACAATGATCCCGATCCATGGCATCTGAAGCCGGAGCATCCTGCATAGCTCCAGCCCGTCCATAAAGGGCATTCTTATGTCCGTGATCACAATGTCCGGATTGGTGTCGCGTATCATGGGCAGAGCCATTTCGCCGTCCGGTGCCTCGCCCACCAGCGTATAGGGCGTCTCGTCCCAGGGAAAGGACTCACGGATTCCTTCCCTGACAACGATCTCATCATCCGCCAGAAACACTTTCATGTTCAAATATCTCCTCTCTCGTCCTGCAGGGTACCCGGAAGCTTACCTCCGTGCCCCCGGCGTTGCTTTCGATCTCCAGGCCGCTTTGCTGGTTATAATAAAGCCGGATCCTCATGTTTACGTTGACAAGTCCAAAACCGCCCCCGCCCTCGCTGACGGCAGGCTGGTTCTTCTTCATCCGTTCGTTTAAGTCCTCCAGCTGCTCCGCGGTCATGCCAAGTCCCGTGTCCTTTACGCTAAACCTTAAGTACCCGTCCTCCATCCTGCCGGTGACCTTGATGGATCCGCCTCCCCGCTTGATCTTAATGCCGTGATAGAGGGCATTTTCCACCAGGGGCTGCAAAAGGAGCTTTAGAACGTAATAATGGCCGATCTCATCCGGCACGTCGATCTCATAGCTCATGATGTCGCGGTATCTTGTCTGCTGGATCTTAAGATACCCTTCAATGTGCTTTTTCTCCTGGCTGATGGGGATCCAGTCCGCGCCGGAGGAGAGGCTGATGCGGAAGAAATCGCTGAGGGCGCTGGTAAGCTGGATGACCTCGTCCTTCTCTCCGGCCTCCGCCTTCCAAACAATGGCGTCCAGGGTATTATACAAAAAGTGCGGATTGATCTGGGCCTGAAGCGTCCGAAGCTCTGCCTTCCGAAGCTTCCTTGCGTCCTGAACGCTCCTCTCCATCATTTCCTCCAGCCGGTCCGCCATGGTATTTACCTGCAGCGTCAGATTCCGCAGCTCCGTAACGTCCGTATCGGGAAGTCTTGCATCCAGCGTTCCCTCTGCCAGCCGGGCCGCCACCTCCTCAAGGCGCTCAATCGGCTGTCTGACAAACTGGGCCGTGGATTTTACGGACCGGTTCCTAAACCACCAGGCCGCAACTACGATAAGGAGCTCCGCCGCTGCCGTCGCCATGATGACGACCCCAAGACTCAGGCTCATGCGGGCCGTTGACGTGATCTCCTGCGCCACGTATTCGTTTAACATGCTGTCCACCAGCGCCGCAACGTTGCGGATCTCTGTCAGGATCTCTTCATTTTTCACCACGGGAACCTGATTTTCCACGTTATCCCGCACGTGATCCACGTAATTTTCCAGTGTCTCCATGGTCCTTCCGGCCACGATCAGCGAAAGACGGTTTTCCTCGCCGGCCCTTTCCGTAATGGTCTCTATGGTGTTTTTCACCTGATGGATCTTGGGATACACGTAACTGGACTGGATCGTGTCCTGTCCGCTGACAACGTTCCAGGCACTCCCCGGGATATCTTCGGCAACCACCTTCTTTAGGCTGGTAATGGTCTCCATCCTTACGATGGCACTGTGATATTTCCAGGCATAAAACAGCATAAGAACAAGACTGATAATGATGGGAAACACCAGCATCAAAACCAGTCTGTGGCTGAGGTAATTGATCTGTCCGAGAATGCTTTTTTCCTTTTTCACCCGTTCCATCCGCATTACCTCAATATCCTCTGGGTGCGATGCCGTTGGGATCCTGCTCATCGCTAAATACCTGCTCTGTCGGATGGATCACCGGTTCAACGGCTTCTCCCGCCTTGAGCTTTAAGGCCGTCTCCATGAGCTCCTTGCCCAGCTTCGGCGTGCATTCCACCACGCAGTTGATCTTCCCCTCCTTCAGTACGTCAATGGCCTTCTGCCCTCCGTCAATGGAAATGATGATCATGTCCTTTCCGGGGATCAGCCCCGCCTTTTCGATCTCAGGGATGGCCCCCAGGGTCATTTCGTCATTGTGGGAATAAACCACGTCGATCTCATCCCCGTAGGATTCCAGCAGGGACCGCATGCATTCCGCGCCGCGGCTTTTAAGGAAATCTCCGTCGATGCTTTCCAATATGGTCATGCGCTCATCCCCCGCAATGGTATCCATAAAGCCCGCCTGGCGCTGCCGCATGGGGGTGGAATTCTCCGTTCCCGTGATCTCAACGATATGCAGCGTCTCAAGGCCCAGGGCGTCAGCCTTACGAAGGAGATACTCCGCCGCCATGACGCCCTCCCTGTAGAAATCAGCCCCGATCACGCAGGCCGTCAGTCCCTCCTGCTCCGTGCTCACGTCCCGGTCCACAAGGATCACGGGAATGCCGGCCTTTTGCGCCTCCAGAAGCACGTTGTCCCAGCCGTCCTCCACGATGGGAGAAAAGGCAATGACGTCCACCTTGTAAGCGATAAAACGTCTGATGGCGGCAATCTGGTTTTCCTGTTTTTGATTCGCATTTTCCAGCATCAGGCTGACGCGATAATTCTCAGCCTGTTCCTCGATGTCACGGGTATTTCCGATTCGCCAGGCACTCTCCGCGCCGATCTGGCTGAATCCCAAAAGCAGTTTTGGGTCATTCACCGGTTCCTTTTTATCTTCTCCCTTTCCGCACCCGCACGCAACTGCAATCAGCAGTGCGAAAAGGATCACCAATATTCCTTGCCCCCTCTTTTTCATAATCCTCCCCTTTTTACGTCGCGTCTCTTTTTCCGCCAAGTCTTCTCAGGCCTTGCGCCTAAGGACTCCGCCTTGCCTTCTTATGCCCGGACGTCCTCCGTCTGCAGCATTCTCAGCAATTTATAAGTCTCCTCGTAAACGCTCTTTCTTCCCTCATCCAAAAGGTACTCCAGCTCTTCCTTTACCTGAGGCTTCTCCAAAAGAATTCCAGTATTTCCTCGGCATGGCGGTAGCTTCTTTCTCTTTCCAACTCCGCCTTAACGTATTCAAGATTTTCATCAAATACACTTTTCATGCCTGCTACCTCACGATGGTGCAAAGATTTAAATTTTCTCCATTATATTTATTATACCTCTGTGCATTTTTTTATCAAGAAGGAGATTATTATCAAAAAGTTGAATATTTTTTCGAAAAGGCATTGACATTGTAACAATGTTACGTTATTCTCTGATTGTAACAGTGTTACGGAACAATGTTACGCCGTGTCACGAATTGTGCGGCGCACCATGAGGAAAAGGCATTATGCGGGAAGGAGGAAAAGGATTGGATCGGGATGATAGATTGATTTCCAAGAAGGAACTGCTGGCGAAATACGGCATCTCCTACGGTTCGCTCTACCGATGGAAGCGCAAGGGCTTGATCCCTGACGAATGGTTTATCCGTAAGGCCACGGTAACCGGTCAGGAGACCTTCTTTCCGGAAAAACTGGTCTGTGAGCGCATGGAGCTGATCCTGACAACAAAGGAGGACACACTCTTAGACGAGCTGGCGGCAAAGCTTTCCGGAGAGGCCGGGAATGACGGCGTCATCGTGATCGAGACCGCCTATGGCCGGCATTCTTATAAGCTCTCTGACGTACAAAAGATTTCCGTTTCCGGCGGAAACGTAAAAAAAGACGTAACTGACGTAATCATCAACCTTTTGAAGGAGGACAAAAAATGAACATTGCAGGAAGTGGAAGTCTGCCCGGCGGCGAATATAATGACGCCATCAATATCAGCGGCAGCGGAAAGATCATGGGGAACGTGTCGTGCACGGGATTTACCGCATCCGGCTCAGGCACGGTAAACGGCGACCTTCGTTGCCAGGGCAACGTTAAGATTTCCGGAAACGGAAGCATCAAGGGCAATCTGGATGCCGTGGAGGTAGCCATTTCCGGAAGCGGCAAGGTGCAAGGCGAGCTTGCGTGCGAGAAATGCTCCGTGTCCGGCATGGCCCATGCAGGATCCTTTATGACGAATTCCCTGCATTCCAGCGGCATGCTTTCGTCGGACGGTGACATTACCGCCGAGGACGCGGTATTCCACGGTGCAGTGAGCGCCGGAGGCCTGATCAATGCGGAAAAACTGGAGATCGTATTCGACGCCAATTCCAAGGCCGCATCCGTTGGCGGAAGCTCCATCAGGATCCGCCGAAAGGGTATTGCCGCAAGCCTTTTCTCAAGGCTCATCGGAAGAAAAAGCTTTGCCCGCATGCAAGTGGAAGAAAGCATTGAAGGAGACGTGATCGACGTGGAGTACGTCACCGCGGATTCCGTTGTGGGCAAAAGCGTAAAAATCGGGCCCGGCTGTAAGATTGGTACCGTGATCTACGCGGAGACCGTCGAAGTAAGTCCCGAAGCGGAAGTAGGCACCTGCCTTTCCCAATCCATCGGTTAAGGAGGCTTCATCATGCTCCGCATAGCAATCTGTGACGACGACAAAAACGTGGCGGACTCCCACGCGGACGTTGTCAGAGCCTGTCTTTCCCGGACGGGGATCGCCGGGGAAGTGCAAACTTACGTCGACGGAAAGAATCTTTTGTGCGACGTTCTTGATGATCATTTTCATTATGACCTGATCCTTTTGGACATTGAAATGCCGCAGATCAGCGGGATGGATCTGGCAAGGCAGCTTCGTCCGGCGCTCCCCAACGTGAAGATGATCTTTATCACTTCCCACGTGGAATATGCCATAGACGCTTATGAATTGTCCATCTTCCGCTACGTGCCAAAGCAGGAACTGGAAAAGCGTCTTCCCGGCGCCATCACGGACGCCCTGACGCTCCTTTCCCTGGAAGAGGGCAGGGTCTATACCATTCAGACAAACAGCCGTCTGGAGCGCATTCCCTACCGGGACGTTCTCTATATTTCAAAGGACGGGAAAAATGCGCTGATCACTACGCAAAACGGTACCTCCCCGGTAAGAAAGCCTCTTCAGAAGGTTTTTGACGAACTGGACGCGGAAGAATTTCTTTTCATCGACAGGGGATGCATCGTGAACCTGATCCACGTCATGCAGATAAGGGACGCAAGCGCGGTATTAAAAGACGGTACGTGTCTTCCCGTCAGCCGCTCCCATCTGCAGGACGTGAAGGAAAAAATCAATGAATATTGGGGGAAACGTCTATGATTTTATTGTCGCACGTTATAACGGCCCTTGCGGGAGCGCTGCGGGTTTCTTCCTGCCTTCTCCTGCTCTCCGGGCTTTCAGCCAAAACTGCCCCCAAGGAACCGGCGGGGCGTGCAAGGCCCATCCTTTTTTGCACCCTGGCAGCCTTTGTCCTTTGCCTGATCCTTGGGTACCTTCCGGTTCCCCCGATGCTCCCTGCGGCCGCAGAGGCCGCGTGTATCCTGTTCTGTGCCTGCCCCGGGTGGAAAATTCCTCTGCGGCTCTCCCTGTTTTTTGCCTTGTTTGGGGAAATTGCCTTTTATCTTTGGACGGCGATTTCAACCTATGGTCTTGCAGCCCTCTTTCAAAGCCATCAGTTTTTGCTTGACCATACGCTCCGGGGAAGCCTAGCAACGCTGCTTCCCGCCTGTCTGTCGTTTACGGGGCTTATGGCGGCCTCGCTGCTTTGGCCAAAGGCGAAAGAGCGCGGCTACCGCATTCTTACGGGTCTTTTCATCCTAACGCTCTTTGCCGCCGTTCAGTTACGGAGCCTTACGCCTTTTCATCCGGATGAGGAAGCCTGCAATACTTACGTTTACCTTGCAGCCCTTTTGCTGATCTGTCTCCTTGTCTATCAACTGCGTCACCAATATGAAACGGAGCATGAGCTGGCGCAACTAAAAGACCTTCAGGCAGAGATGATCCGGCGCGAATACGGCTCGCTCCGGGACGCCTATTCCATGAATGCCCGGCTGTTTCATGATTTCCGTAACCACTTAGGCGCCCTCAGGAACCTGATGCAGTCCGGACAGTATGATAAGGCAAGGCAGTACGTGGATGACCTTGCG
Source organism: uncultured Lachnospiraceae bacterium (assembly GCA_900320485.1). Taxonomy (GTDB): domain Bacteria; phylum Bacillota; class Clostridia; order Lachnospirales; family Lachnospiraceae; genus Acetatifactor. Next base: position 7,224 of record ONSO01000028.1, read on the forward strand.
GGGCCCGCCAGCTTTTCCATAAAGCGCCGCACCGGCGATGATACCATCGATTATCTGATCGGCAGCAAAGAGGAAACTGCCGCCTCTTATGAGATCCGGTTCGATGCAGAGGTGGAATTCCCTCAAAACGCACCCTTTCGCAGTGCCGACCTCTGTTCCATCTTGGGAAACCTTTTGGACAATGCCATCGAAGCGGCAAAGAAGGTTCCCGATGCATCAGGGCGCTTTATCAGGCTGACCATCCGCCGGGTGAATCTCATGATCATGATCCGGGTGGAGAACTCCTTTACGGAGGCGCTTTTATATGAGAAGGGAACCCTCCGGACGACAAAAAAAGGCGGCGGAATGCATGGTCTTGGCATCGGAAGTGCCCGGGCGGCCGCTGAAAAGTATGACGGGACGCTGCAGACAAGCGCCGAGGGCAATATCTTCCGCGCCGTCGCCACCCTTTCCATTCAGGGACAAAAAACTACCGTTTGAGGACGTTTCCGCAAAACTCCTTTCCGGGTGATATGCTTATCTCATCAAGAGATAAACAAAGCATTCACTCAGAAAGGAGTTTTTTATTATGAGACACGTTTATTTTAGAATTATCTTTGGCGTTTTAATGATCACGGCTTCCCTTATTGCCCTGCTTCAGGGACGGGAAAACGTTCTGATGACCGCAGCCTTCGGCGCAGTACTTTTGTTTTCGGGATTTGCACAGTATAAAAAAGTGAAAAAGGGAGAGGACAGGTAATGAACGAGCTTCTTTCCATCCAAGACTTAAACGTATGGTATCTCCCCGAAAAAAAGGTTCTTAAAAATTTTTCCCTGGCCCTGAGGGATCATGAGGTGGTCGGCCTGATCGGTCTGAACGGCGCCGGAAAGACCACGCTCCTTAAGGTTCTCTCCGGTCTGCTTAAGACTTATGATGCAAAGAACCTTTCGTTTGAAGGCAGGGCGCTTCGCCCCCGGGACGAGGATTTCCGGCGTTCCCGCTACTTTGTGTTTGCGGAGGACGATTCCTTCCGCTACTTTACCTTCCGCGAATATTTGTCCTACGCCTGCACCGCTTATCAAAAACCGGTCCCGGACGTAAACCGGCTCATCAATGGCTTTCACTTTGAGGAGTTTGCCGATACGCTGCTAAAGGATCTCTCCACGGGAAACCGGAAAAAGGCCTATCTGATCACGGCCTTTGCCCTAAAGCCCAGGCTTCTGTTCCTGGATGAGCCCGTAAACGGACTGGATTTCCAGTCAACGGAATTCCTCTATCAGCTCATGGCGGGATATAAGGAATATGGAACGCTGCTGTTTTCTTCCCATATTCTCGAGAGCATTACCCTGACTTCGGACCGCGTCTTTGTACTGCAAGACGGCGCCATTCAAAAATCGTTTGCCGGTGACCAGATCCGGCCTGACACCATCCGGGAGGCATTAAATCATGACGACAACACTGTTTCACTACTTCATGCGTAAAAATACGGGCAACAACTTAAGAAAGCTGTATCAGTCTCCCGTTTTATTTCTCATCGCTGCCAGCGGCCTGTACGGCGCGGAGATCAAGGTAGCCGTCGCGCCCTTTGTCATTTACCTTATGACGACCTTCCTGATGCTTAGCATGACCATGCTCTCCCTCTCCTCCACGGAAAATTCCGCAGACCTTAAGAATATGTTCATGATGCCCTTAGGGCGCGGGGCCTTTTTGGTAAGTTATCTTGCCTCAATAAGCATCCACGTTTTCCTGATCCGCGTCTTTGGGCTCCTTGCCATGATCATTGCCGTATCGCGGCCCGAGCCCGGAGTCATCCTCCGCATGGCGGCCTGCATCCCCTTCGGCGCACTGCTTGGAATCTGCGTCTTTGCCTTCCGCGCCCGCCCGTACTTTGGCTGCCTTTTGATCGCCGCGGCCGGTGCCGCCTTATGGTTTCTCCATGGCAGGATCCTTTTCCTGCCCGCCGTCTTTGGCATTATGATCCTTTGCATGATCGCACTGCACTTTGCGGACGTCTTTGCCTTTTACGTTGCGGAAGGCAGCTCTAAGCGCGGCGTTTCGTCCCATCGTCGCCACGGCGTTTTCCGGTACCTTCTCCGCTATCTGCTCTTACACAAAAACTACCTGGTAAACAGCGCAGTCATGATCGTCTGTGCCTGCGTGTTTCCCGTGTTTTTTGCGCAAAACCATCTGGAGAGCGCATATCCCGTCGGGTTTGCCATTGTGCTGATGAATACGCCGCTTTGCATACTGCTCTCCTGCTCGCCCCAGACGGAACAGGCAGTACGCATACTGCCCGGCCAAATGCGCGCCTTCTGTATCCCGTACTGCCTGTTTTTGTTCCTGAGTAACCTGATTCCCTCCGCACTTTATGCGACCTTTTGCATAATATTCCTTGGGGTTTCTCCTTTGACCGCGTATCCTGCCGCCCTTTTCTTTTCGCTTCACGGTGCCATCATTTCCGTCGCCCTGGAATGGTTTACACCCATCCGGGACTGGAAAACGGAAACCGATCTCTGGCATCATCCCAGAAAGTACGTGATGCCTGCCTGCATGGCACTGCTAAGCAGCGTTCTTGCGATGATCCCTGAGGCCGTCTACGTTCTGCTTGGATTGCTTGCCCTGGAGATTTCCGTGCTCCTTGTTTCAAACCACTTTGCCTCCTCTTCTTTCAAGGCGTGAACAAAGGGGGCGCGGCAGGTCCTGTCCGCCCCCGGCCCGTAACAGCCATACTCCCCGTAAAGGCAAGTCTCATGGCTCTCGGGCTTATTCCAGTCATGAAATCCTGCCGGGTGTATATGTTCCCCCAGCTCGCAGCGGATCAGGACTGTCTTGGCATAATTTCTCCAGGGCCGTCCCAGATAGACGCTGCCCTTCGGGCAATTTTCCGAAGTGAACCTGCATTCCAAAAAGACGTAGCCGCAAGGCCACCCTTCCGGCGTGGAGGCTGCCGTGACGTAGCCCAAGATGCCGCTTTCCGGCGCCTGGTCTGCCGGCGCCAGGGCATTTACGGAGCGCAGTTCGCATTGGTAAAACAAGACCTCGGCGCTGCCGAAAATAAAATCCACGTCGCCGCTGATGACACAATTTTCATAGCACTGTCTTCCCATTCTCCGCGCATCAAACTGCTTAGGGCCCACAAATCCTCCCGGCGTCAGCTCTTTCGGCGGCAGCGGCCCCGTAAAAAGAGTATCCTGCCAGCTCTCCAGGTGACAGTTTCTTACGCAGATCCCGTCACCGTCCGCATAGAGCGCAATGGCCTGACCCACTTCCCGTCTGGGAAAGGCGGTATTTCTGACGGTCAGGTTTTCCAGGGCATTTCCGTCTCCGTCAAGGAACAGGACGTAGCTGCGGAAGGTTCCGCGCTTCGATCCGTCCTCCATGCGCATGTTGGCATAATCCCCGTATTCTATGATGACGTCCTCCGGTGCGCCGGTTCCCCGCAGAGTAACGTTACCGCGTCTGACCTCAAGCTTTTCCCTGTAAATTCCGGGCTCTATCAAAATAAGGACCGGCTCTGCACTCCCCTCCGGCATCGCCTTCAAAGCCTCCGTAATGGTCCTAAAACGAAGGCCGTCCCCGGGAACGTTTCTTTTTGATACCGTAATTTCCATTCTTTCTTTGTCCTTTCCGGCCCGCTTTTTCGTCTTGCATAAGCAAAATCCAAGCAGCAGATCCTTACTTACATTTTAGCAGACGTTCCATGATTCTCCAATAGTTTTTCGTTTTTCCAAAGCTTTCGGATTTTTGAGCAAAGCGGTTGCATTTATGAGAATATTTTGATAATATTATATATGGCATGATTTGCCTTAAGGGGGAATGCTATGTTTCACAATGACAGAAAAACCATAGGCGTTTTCGCCGAAAACATGTCAAGTGAAGTTCAACACAAAGTGTGCGACGGCCTCATCCGCGAGGCTACGGACAGAGGGTATAACGTTGCCCTTTTTTCCTCTCAGGGAAGCTATGGACAGAGCCCTCTTTTTTGCGAAGGCGACATGCAGATCTATCAGTTGCCTCCTTACGAGGAGCTTAGCGGAGCCATTTTGATCCTGGATACCATGGATAAGAAGGAGAACATCCAAACCGTCGTGGATCTTGTAAAAAAGAGATGCAGCTGTCCCATAGTCAGCATTCGGATGACCGTACCCGGCGTCAACACCGTCCTGGTGGACAATTCTACCTGTATGGAATCCGTCATCCGTCACGTCGTCGAAGATCACAAATGCAAGAATATCTGCTTCATGACGGGGCCCAGGGATCACTTTGACGCCATTGAGCGTCTCGAAAGCTTTAAGACCATTATGGCCTCTTACGGCCGGACGGTGGAGGATCACCAGATCTACTACGGTGACTTTTGGAAAGCCCACGGCGTCCTGGCCTGCGATTATTTCTTAAACGGCGGCCATGAAAGACCCGACGCCATCATTTGCGCCAACGACTACATGGCCATCACCATGATCAGCGAACTCATCTCCAGAGGATACCGCGTGCCTGATGACATTATCGTGACAGGCTATGACGGCCTGGACTATGGTCTTTCCTTCTCCCCCGCCGTAACCACGGCTGAGGCGCCCTTTGAAGATATGGGGCGGGAAGGCGTGAAGCTGATCGACAAACAGCAAACGGACAGAACCCATCCCGAAACCATTTACCTGAAATCAAAATTATGCCTTCGTGAATCCTGCGGATGCCTGAAAAAGCATGACTTAAAGCTTATGGCCATCCGGCGTGAACAGTACGAGGCACTTCAGCAGGGCAACCACAGGAGTACTGTTTTCAGTTATATGTCAACCCAGCTGGCGGAGCATTCCACCTTGGAGGGCATCTCCGACATTTTAAGCAATTACCTTGCAGGGAACTTTACGAACCTGAGAAGCTATGCGGTATGCTTAAACCGCGACATGTCCAGCGATCATAAAATGTTAAAGTATACGGAAGACATGGACGTAAGAGTCGCTTACGTGGACGGGAAAATGCGTCCGAGGGCCAACGTTCCGTTCAAAAAGAAGGATCTTTTACCCGCCGGATTTACGGGGTCTGAGCCTCAGGCCTGGTACTTTATCCCGCTCCATTTCCTGGATTATTCCCTTGGATATGAAGCCTTCCGCTTTGATGACGCCCATCCCGCCGGGATCACTTATTTTCAGTTTGACGTGATCCTGTGTAACAATATCTATGAGACCCTGACCTACGCGAAGATGCAGAAAATGATCCGGGAGCTCCAAACCTCCTCACTGCATGATGCCCTGACGGGTCTGTATAACCGGGGCGCCTTTACTACCTATGGCGGGCAGCTGTTTGAAGCTGCAAAGGCGTCAAAATCTCCCGTATTTATTGCAGTCCTCGACATGGATAATCTGAAGATCATCAACGACGTGTACGGGCACGTGGAGGGCGATTACGCCTTAAAGCGCGTGGCCACCACCATTTCGAAGTGCTGTAGCGACCAGTTCATCTTCGCGCGGACCGGCGGCGACGAGTATTACGTCATTGGCCAGGACGTGGACGAAAAGGCCGTGGCAGAGTGCATGAATGCCATTGAGAAAGAGCTGGAGGCCTTCAACGCTTCCAAGAAGAAAAAGTATGAGATCCATGCCAGCAGCGGCTACTACGTTGACGTGCCCTCCGCGGAGGAAACCATGGATGATTTCATCAAGGTTGCGGACAGCTTCATGTATCACAATAAGCTGGAGAATAAAAAGCGCAGGGGCGAACCCCTTCGATAAGCCCGGGCGGTTGCCTGATTCAAAAAAAGCAGGAACGGTCACTTCCATGGGAAGTCCCGTTCCTGTTTTTTTAATGTTTCTCTTTATGTTTTTCTCTGTGTTTTTCTTTGTATTTTTCTTTGTGTTTTTCTCCGTGTTGTTTTGCTTACTCCATGGTCAGATACTGGCTGTACTCTTTCCAGACGCAGCAAACCCAGGTTTTTCCCTGATTGAGGACGATCTGATTTCCTTCCTGATCATACAGGTAATTCGCACCGGGATCACTGGATTTCTCCCAGGTACCCTTAATGACCTTACCGTTGGTAAATACGTAACACTCTCCCGTGCCGTGAACGCCGAAAGCAAGGAAATCGTACTTTTCCTCATTGGGAGTTCTCTCCTCACCGTGGCAGATCTTCAGCACCACGTTGGTGACGCCGATCTTGCGATTATTCATGGCATCCACCAGCGGCTCGCCATACTGGTAACGGTAGTAAAGATGCTTGTCCGCATCATACTCAAAATGAGGGTTCATGTCGGCAAAGTTACCGTAGCCGCCTCCGTTCATGCCGGTTCCGCCGGGCCAGATCTTCGTAATGCCCTGCATGCCGTCATAAGTGGCGATTCGGTCGTTGGCGAATAAAAAGGCCTGTTCAAAGGATTCCCTGTAATCCTCCGCGTAGGACTTGGATTCAATGGCCTCCTGAAGCTTTGTCACGTCAAGATAGCCCGTGTAATCCTTGCCTGCCTCGGGAATGATCTCCTCATCCCTGTAAAACGCGTCCTCACAGGAGCTTGCAATGCCTGCGGAGGGTGCGCTGACATTGTCGATCCTGTTCGAATTGATCAGCTCCTCCACCCAGATGCGGGCCATGCCCCAGTTGACGTAAATGGAATCAAAGGACATGGCGTCATAGATAAAATAGTCCCGGCTGGATGCCACGGGGCCCAGCTTGTCCAATGTGTCATAGTCCTCAAAAAGGCCCATCAGCGCGGTGATCCTGCCTTCCACGGGAGCCTCATAGATGATGCTGGCCTTGGAGATGCCATACAGGGACAGCCTCGGGGAAGTATTGCTGCCTCCCGCCCGGTATCCGTTGGGGAACATGACCGCAATGTTTCTGCGGTTCACCACGTTGACGTCCTTCCACTCGCCGGTAAGGAAGCTTTGCATGATCTGCTGCTCTTCCTCCTCTTCCCCGGTTTCGGACGTAGCCTGTGCCTCTTCCGTCTCTTCGTCAGGATCCTTTTCCTTGATCTTTACTTCCCTCTCCACAATGGGATTGGTCTCGCCACCCGTGGGAAGTTCTACCCATTCCTCTTCGGGTTCTTCCTCCGTTGTCTCTTCCTCAGATGTCTCCTCCTCGGAAGTCTCTTCTTCAGATTCTTCCTCGGAACTTGGCGTCTTGCTTTCCGTCTCTGCCAAAGCCTCACTGGTCTCAATGGGTGATCCCTCTAAAATAATGGGGGAATCCTCCGGCAGAATACTGCATCCCGTTAACGTCAGGGCCAAAGCAAGCACCAAGATGAGCATGCTCTTTTTCATAACGGTTTTCCTCTCCTATCGAAACTCATTGGTGCACAAAATATTTCTACTATACATTAGCACTAACTACCCTGAATTGTCAAATACAGCTTTCAAAAAGAACAATGCCAGCCCCAAATTGCCCTGATTCTTAAAACACCTCCCATTGCAAATTTTAGAAAGTACGTGTATACTGTTACTATAAAACATACGCAATTTCGAAAGGAGATACCGACATGGATCTTATTCCAAGCTTTTCCGTTGATCATACCAGGATCGTTCCGGGAATCTTTACCAGCAGAGTGGATACTCTCGGAGACTTTAAGGTTACCACTTATGACGTGCGAGTTACAAAACCAAACGTTGAACCTGCCATTGACGTGGCTGCCATGCATACGCTGGAGCATCTTATTGCCACGTTTCTCAGAAATGACCCCGACTGGAAGGATGAGGTCATCTATTGGGGGCCCATGGGATGCCTGACGGGCTTTTACCTGATCCTGAAGGGAAACCGCGCACCAAGAGAAATTCATGACCTGCTCCTTAGGGCATTCCGGTCCGTTGAGGACGCGACGGACGTTCCCGGCGCTTCCCCGGAAAACTGCGGCAATTACCTGATGCATAACCTTTGCATTGCCAAGTGGCACGCCCGGAAATTCGCGGCATACCTTGCCGAAAATGCAGACAAGCCTGAAATTTTCGAATATCCAAAGTCCGAGAGGCTCGTAACCGATGACGGCCGCCAGTTCTTTGATTCATAACCGGATAATAAAGAAAGGACGACAGGACATGAAAAAAATCGGAATCATCGGCGCCATGGAGTTAGAAGTGGAGGAACTGAAATCCCGCCTTGATGGCGCCAAGGTAACAAAAAAAGCCGGAATGGACTTTTATGAGGGTACGCTGGGCGGCGCTCCCGTAGTAGTCGTGCGTTGCGGGATCGGTAAGGTGAATGCCGCTCTTTGCGTACAGATCCTTGCCGACCTCTTTCAGGTAACGCACGTCATCAATACGGGCGTAGCCGGCTCCCTGAATGCGAAGCTGGACATTGGAGACATCTTGATCTCCAAGGACGCCGTTCATCATGACATGGACGTAACGCCCCTGGGCTATGCCCCCGGCATCGTGCCTCAGCTGGAGGAAAGCTATTTCAAGGCGGACAAAAGACTGGCTGAGCTGGCACTGGAATCCTGCCGCAAGGTAAATCCCGACGTTCATGCCCTCATGGGCAGAGTGGTCAGCGGAGACCAGTTTATTGCAAAGAAAGAAGTAAAGGAACGCCTGATCTCCATCTTTCACGGAGACTGTGCGGAGATGGAGGGTGCTTCCATTGCACACGGTTCTTATCTGAACGGCATCCCCTTCGTGATCATCCGCGCCATTTCCGATAAGGCTGATGACAGTGCGGAAATGGATTATCCCACCTTTGAGAAGGCGGCTGCCGCACACTGTGCGCGGCTGGTGGCGGATCTGGTAACTGCAATCTAGCTTCCTTTTTTCGACTATTTGCAAGATATTTTGCATTTTTAAGGCGTTGCCACAAAGGCAACGCCTTTTTTCTGCACTTTTTTATTCAACGTCGCCCTTTTTACGGAAGATCAAAAGCTTACTGAATACGTAATTTGCGATGGTTACCACTACTGATGAAATAAAGACCTTTGCGATCATGTAGGACATGCCCCAGACGTTTACCGTCACCCGCATGATCACAAGGTCCATCAGCCAGGTCAAAACCCTGGAGGATGCAAATCCCATAAACTCCTTTAAGATCTTGGGGTTCTTGCTTTGAAATACCCACTTGCGGTTCAGCGGATAAGCAAACAGCACGCCGGCCACCCAGCTGATAGTATTGTTTACGTCATTTTGCCAGCCCACGTTCTCCACGTCCAAAAAAAGCGTTCCGATAAATGCCACGCCCCAGGAGAATGCCGTTGTCATGACTCCCACGATCAGATAAATGATGATCTCCCTATGTTTTTCAAATAGTTCTTTGATCTTTTGCGCCATAATTTCAAGCTCTTTCTTATTATTTCAGGATTTCCTTACATTCCGAGAAGCACGTACCATACAAGGTAGTTGGCACCGGCGCAAAGCGCAATTGCACCGATGGCGATCAGCCAATATAACAGGGACGAATAACCAAATCTCTTAAATAACCTTGAAAGCTTAAACAGGATCATGCCGTACAGGAAGAAAAACGGCAGCGCCACAATGGCAAGCACACTGTGCATCAGCATTTCAAAGATCAGCATCACGATCAGCGTGGAATACCACATCTTTACGATCTCGGACTTGGGATAATTCTCATTCACCTCGCCAACCTCCTGATCAAATCTAGTGATCAGGTTATTGGTACTGATAAAATTCCAGGAAAACCCAACCTTCAGCTGCTTTTTGTTCTGCAGCTCCTCATCAATCTCATCGCCCCAACCATTTGTTAAACCCATGATTTCCCCTCCCGTAAACTTAACCATGCTCTCTGGCGTATCTTTTTTGTGATCAAAACACACGATATCATCTTAATCCATGTCGCAAGGAATGTCAATTTTTTTGCTTTTTCAATGATGCGGCTTAAGTCTTTTTCCCTTTTGCGGTAAAGCAGTTTTTCGGCTTTACGGATTCACCACGTTCCTTGCTTCTCCCCGGAGAAAGGCGGCTATGTTGTCATAGACCCCTTGTACGCAGCGGGTTCTCGCTTCCACGCTGGCCCATGCCAGATGCGGCGTGATAATGAGTCTGGTGCTGTCCTTGATCCGCGACAGCGGATTGCCTGGCTCAAGCGGCTCCTTTTCCAATACGTCCAGACCTGCACCCGCAAGCTCTCCTGCCATCAGGGAATCATAGAGATCCCGGTTATTAACCACGGGCCCTCTTGCCACGTTGATCAGGTAGGCCGTCTTTTTCATTTTGGAGAGCGCGTCTTTGTCAATATAATTGCGGGAGAGATCACTGAGGGGACAGTGCAGCGAAAGAAAATCACTTTCCTTCAGCAGGGTTTCTTTATCTACCTGACGATAATCCGTGCAGCTGCTTTTTCCCGTGATGGACGTAAAAATAACCTTGCACCCAAAGGCCGTCGCAAGCCTGGCAACTCGTCTGCCGATATTCCCCATGCCAACAATGCCCCAGGTCTTTCCTTCCAGTTCATAGAAGGGTATGTCAAAATTAGAAAAACGATCCTGCGCACTATAGGCTCCGGACTTCACGTACGTATCATAGTGCATTAGCTTTTGAGACAGGGCAAGTGCCAGGGTAAACGTATGCTGAGCCACCATTCCCGTGGAATAATCCACCACGTTGCGCACTTGAATCCCCCGCGACTTGCAGTATGCAAGATCACAGTTATCAAATCCCGTTGCCAATTCGCAGATCAGCTTTACGTTAGGGCAATTTTTCAGCGTACTCTCCCGCATGGGCGACTTATTGCACACCACAATGTCTGCATCTCCCACTCTTGCCGCCACCTCTTCTTCCGTCACGGTATTGGCATAGGAAGTCACCTCCCCAAAATCGCTGAAACAATCTACGGATATGTCCGTTCCGGCACTATTTCTCTCCAACAGTACAATTTTCATTCTGCCGCCATCTCCTTACTCCCCAACAGTACAATTTTCATTCTGCCGCCATCTCCTTACTCCCTTGCGCAGAAGGGCTCGTGGATACCCACTGACCTATAGTGTACCAAAAAAGCCTTATAAATTCAAGCATCATCAGGGCTGACCCGGTTTAAGGTTTTGCACAAAAAAGAAGATCTGAGCGGATCCTCCGTCATGTTGCCCGGAGAAAATCCGTCAGATCTTCTTAAAGGTCATTTATTACTTCCGTCTCTTCTTTGATCTTGTCATTCTCAGCTCTCTTTTTGGAAACGTTAAGGGTCTTTGGCAACTCCGCAAGCTGGCGGCTATACATGCCAAAGCTTTTTTTGAGGTTTTTAAGGTCCACGTACTTCTTGGTAGCCGTATCATTATATACAATGGTACTTTTTTCTACCTTATGCTTTTTTGCTTCGTCTACGCCCTCACGCGGGTCTACCGTGTCATCCTCATATACGTAGATTTCATTTCTCGGGTCTCCAATCCTTTCCCACGAAGATCTGTCACGGTTTTTTTCCCTACCTCCGCTTGGCGGATTTGTTTTCCGTTCACAAAAATTGCAAAGTTCTTCCCATCATTCTCTATCTTATACAGATAATCTCCCCATTCCTGCTCATAACAGCAGGGAGCCCCCTCGCAGGCGCCCCAATATACCTTCTCTCCCTCCACGTGAACGCCATAACACCTGGAAACGTATTCCATGACGGAAAGCATGGCAGGTCCATAGGCGTCCTGCTCTCCCTCCAGCGAAACCTTTGAAGGCTTCATGGTAAAGGGATCGTACTGCTGGACAAATACGCAGTCTTCCCCTATGGCCTCCCAAAGCTTCCTCCCGAGTTGCGGGATCAGATGATCATAACCATAATTCTCCAAGGCGCGGATCGCCCGCTGATATGTAAGGGCCTCCGCCTGACCGCTCCAATCATTGGTGGTTACGTTCCGGAAAAGGGGATCATTCACCGCAACGGAGGGCAGGGGCATCTTCGTCCAAAACTCCCCGGGATTTAGGAGGTGCTCTCTCACAAATCTGTCCGCCTGCGTCTGCGTAAGGCTTCCCCAATACATGGCCCGGAGGCTGTTATGGATCATCACAGGCATAACGTTATGGTATTTATCCCTGTCAAGGCATGCCCCCCGTTCCTCATTCCATAGATAGGTACTGATCTTTTCCCTTACCCGCTCCGCTTTAAGGCGCCACGCCATCTCCCTCTCCGGCTTTCCCTGGATGCGGCTGATCCGTGCAAGCACGTCCCTTGCAGAATATGAAAAACTCATGACGTCAATGGAGGCCATGGGCACTACCTGAAATCCCTCCGGCGCCGTTTCCTCCGTCCACCAGTCAGGTGCATCGCCATAGCGCAGGGCATGATCCTCCCCCGTGTCATATTTGCACCAGCTTTCCAGGCACCCGTCGCCATCGGAATCCCGCACTCTCCACAGATAATCATCAAACCGCTCCAGCGTTCCATAAAGAAGGTCCAGATAATCCGGATCCTTTCCCATCAGATAATACACGTTCAGCGCAGGCGCGGGAAAGCAAAACCCTTGGAATTTATTGAACTGCGGCGTGATCCTGCCGTCGATCATGGCAATGCTGCCGGGTATCCGGCCATCCTCCCGCGCATATTCCATAAACAACAGCTGATTGTTAACTGCCGCCGTCATATTCCGCTTGGCATACATCTCCCCGCCCATGGGCTGCGTCTCCAGCCAGATCTTTTCATAGCCGCCGCCTTCGATCAGGACGGTTCGCCCTTCAAAATTCTTCAGATTTTGGAGACATTTTTTCTCTGCCTCGTCCATGAGCTTTTGTAAAAGCGCATCCTCCGTTTGGAAACTTACCCTTACGTTCGTGATCAACTGACTACCTCCGCCGCCCTTCTAACCCGTCATTCTCCCTGCCGGATCTCAAAATAATGGAAATCCGCATAGGATTCCAACCTTACCATGTCATGGACGTACATGCCAAAATGCGCTCCCGTAAAGCCCCGGCAATACTCATCCGTAAGGATTTCCGTGGAATACCCTTCCCCGACGGGCGTCCAATTTTCATCGCCAAGATGATAGTAAAACCGCACTTCGGCCCCCTGCCTGCTTACCCTTGCCTGAAGAAAAACCTTTCCGTCCTTCGGCAGGGGAACCGGTCCGGCAACCACTTCATCCGCGCCGCGGTCACACCTGATCAGGTTTAGGACGCTCTCCCCCTCATCCGTCACCGTCTTTCCAAGAATAAAGAAATTCAGGGAATCATACATATAGCTAAGTCCCGCCATCTGCAAAAAGCTCTCCGGCGCATATTCCACACAGGTTTCCGCAATGCAGCATGCGCTTTGCTGGCGCGTGGCCAGCAGGGATACGTGATGATTGGAGTTCATATACTCCTGCCCACGGATCCTTAAAATCCCTTTCTCCGGGATCAGCTTTGTAAATGTCTCATAACTGCAGCGCGGGGACGAATACCGGACGGAAAGGCGCTCCGTCGTAAAATCATCGTGGAACTCCCCGTCAGAGCCCTCCCGCGCATTTTTTGAACGGTCCCCGGTCTCCAAGCCTCCGGAAAAAGCGCCGGACTTTTCCGTCTCCGCCTTTCCGGAAAGGGAGCGGGGTTCTTCTGCTTCCATCCTTGCGAACCGTCCGCCGCCCTTAAGGCGAAGCCACCCGTCTTTGTCCCATTCCATCTTCTGGATCGCCGTCTCGCGCCCCAAAGT
>ONSO01000248.1 GCA_900320485.1 uncultured Lachnospiraceae bacterium
GGAAGCCAGGGACATTCCCGCCGGAGCCGCAGACGTCATTGTCTGTGAGGCCTTTGTGGGCAACGTGATCTTAAAAATGTACGAGGGCGTTGGAGCCAGCATGATGAAGATCATCAAAAAAGGACTTATGTCTTCCCTGAAGAGTAAGATCGGCGGACTTCTTGTCAAGCCGGCGCTGAAAAAGACGCTGAAGGGCTTTAGCCTGGAGGATTACGGCGGAGCGCCACTGCTTGGCTTAAACGGCCTTGTGGTTAAGACGCACGGAAGCAGCAAAGCCATTGAGATCAAAAATTCCGTTCTGCAGTGCATCTCCTTTAAGGAACAGCGGATCAATGAGAAGATCCGGGAAAAGATTGCGACAAAGGAGTAAGGAAAATGGAGTTTAATGAGCTGGCGAAACTGATCAGTGAAGTCATCAACGTCCCCGCAGACAAGATCCGGAGGGAGCAATCCCTGAAAAAGGATCTCGGCGCGGATTCCCTGGACGTATTCCAGATCGTCATCAGACTGGAGGAGAAGACGGGAAGTACCATTTCACCATCCGACGCGGAAAAGCTCCGGACGGTGGGGGACTTGGCGGACATGGCGGAAAAGATCAACCGCAAGCATTAGTTTTCTGGGAGGTTAGGTTTTGAAAAGCTATACAATGGATAAGCTGGAAGAAACAATCGCATATAAGTTTCACGACAAAGGGCTTTTGATGCAGGCGCTGACCCACAGTTCCTACTCCAACGAACAAAAGCAGGGAAATCGTGAAAATTATGAGCGACTGGAATTCCTTGGGGACGCGGTTCTTGAGCTTGTATCCAGCGAATATCTGTTTCACGCGCATAAGACAATTCCGGAGGGAGAGCTGACGAAGCGCCGGGCATCCATGGTCTGTGAGCCCTCCCTGGCATTTTGCGCAAAGGATCTGGAGCTTGGCATGTACATGCGCCTTGGAAAGGGCGAGGAAAGCACCGGAGGAAGAACGCGTGAAAGCATTATTGCCGACGGCATGGAGTCGCTGATCGGCGCCATTTACCTCGACAGCGGCATGGAAGAGGCAAAGAAATTTATTTATCGCTTTATTTTGAATGACCTGGAAGACAAGCAGCTGTTTTATGACAGCAAGAGTAATCTTCAGGAGGTCGTCCAGGGGAACTTCAAGGATGAGCTTATCTATGAGCTCGCAGGGGAATCCGGCCCTGAGCACAATAAATCCTTCACCGTGAGAGTAAGGCTTGGCCAGGAAGTATGGGGGGAAGGAACCGGAAAGACGAAAAAGGCGGCGGAGCAGAAGGCTGCTTATCAGGCGCTTTTGAAACTGAGGGAAAAGGGATATGTATTTAAAAAGCATTGAAGTACAGGGCTTTAAGTCCTTCGCAAATAAAATCACGTTTCAGTTTCACAATGGCATCACGGGCATTGTGGGACCGAACGGAAGCGGAAAGAGCAACGTGGCGGACGCAGTGCGCTGGGTGCTTGGAGAACAGAGGATCAAGCAGCTTCGAGGCGCCAGCATGCAGGACGTCATTTTCTCCGGAACGGAGCTCCGCAAGCCGCTGAGCTACGCGTACGTTGCCATAACGCTGGACAATTCAGACCATCAGCTTGCTACCTCCTATGACGAGGTTACGGTGGCCAGAAGACTATATCGTTCCGGTGAGAGCGAATACATGATAAACGGGACGGCCTGCAGACTGAAGGACGTCAACGAACTCTTTTACGATACGGGTATCGGTAAGGAAGGCTATTCCATCATCGGTCAGGGCCAGATCGACAGGATCCTGAGCGGTAAGCCGGAGGAGAGGCGAGAGCTCTTTGACGAGGCTGCCGGCATTGTGAAATTTAAGCGAAGAAAGACCGCCGCCATTGCAAAGCTGGACAACGAGAAGCAGAACCTTGTACGCGTCAACGACATTCTGGCAGAACTGGAAAAGCAGATCGGGCCTTTGGAGAAGCAGTCTGAGACGGCAAAGGTATACCTCAAGCACAAGGAAGCCTTGAAGACGCTGGACATCAACGTATTCCTCCTGGAGCATAACCGCCTGAAAAAGCAGCTGGAGGACGTGACCGGCAAGTGGAAGCTGGCAAGCAGCGATCTGGCGGAGAGCACCAGGGAATATCAGAGCATCAAGGAAGAATATGAGAAGGTCCAGACCCAGATCGAGGAGCTGGATAAATCCATTGATGAAGCCAGAAAGATCCTGAGCGAGGCGGGACTTTACCGCGAGCGTCTGGAAGGCGAGATCGGCGTATTGAATGAGCAGATCAATTCCGCCCAGGCCAGTGAGGCCCACCTGAATAACCGAAAGACGGCGCTGGAGGGTGAGATTTCCCAGCATGAGCAGGAAAAGCAGGAAATCCTTAACGATAAGCAGGACACGGACGCCAAGGTGGAAGAGCTGGCATCTACGGCCCAGGCAGTCCGAAAGGAATTGGAGTCCATTCAGGGCAGGATCGAAGAACTGAATGGTGCCATTGAGGACGGCAAAAATACCATTATGAACGAGCTGAACCAGCGGGCATCCATCAAGTCTAAGCTGGGCAGATTCGATACCATGATGGAGCAGATCAACATTCGTAAGGCGGAACTCAGGTCAAAGCTCCTTCGCGCAAAATCCGATGAGGAATCCCGCGGAGAGACGCTGCGAAAGCTGGAGGAGACCTTTAAGTCCCTGACGGAGGAGATCCGGAAGCTCAATGAAAGCGTGGCGTCCAAGGAGTTAGAGCTGGGCGAGATCAGGCAGAGCCTTGGAAATAAGGATGCAAAGCTTCGCGAGACCCAGCAGAGTTACCATCAGCATAAATCCAAGCTGGAGGCGCTGTCCAATCTGACGGAGCGCTATGAAGGATATGGCGGTTCCGTCAAGAAGGTGATGGAGCAAAAGGAGAAGGAAAAGGGTATTATCGGCGTTGTTGCCGACATTATCAAGGTGGATCCCAAGTATGAGGTTGCCATCGAGACAGCCCTTGGCGGTAACATCCAGAACATTGTCACGGACAATGAGGAGACGGCAAAGAAAATGATCCGCTTCCTGAAGGAGGGGAGGCTTGGAAGAGCGACCTTCCTGCCCCTTACCAGCATCAAGGATCCCCAGGAGTTTAAGAATCCCGAGTCCCTGAAGG
>ONSO01000104.1 GCA_900320485.1 uncultured Lachnospiraceae bacterium
GTGGTATATACCCGGAGCTTATCCTCTTTTCCCGCACGCCGGAAGTCTACCTCGGCGCCCTGAGACTTACCGATCCAGTTCTTCTGGCTAACCTTAACCTTTTCAATGTAATCAACGGTATCCAGTCCCTGAAGGAGCTTTTCTGCATACTCGGTGATCTTCAGCATCCACTGGCTCTTTACCTTGCGGACAACCTCGCTGCCGCAACGCTCGCAGACGCCATTGACCACTTCCTCATTGGCAAGGCCAACCTTACAGGAGGTACACCAGTTGATGGGCATCTCAGTCTTATAAGCAAGTCCGGCCTTAAAGAGCTTTAAGAAGATCCACTGGGTCCACTTATAATATTCGGGATCCGTGGTGTTGATCTCTCTGTCCCAGTCAAAGGAATAGCCCAGGGAATGGAGCTGCGCCTTAAATCTTCCCACGTTGTTCTTTGTCACGATCTTGGGATGGATATGATTCTTGATGGCATAATTCTCCGTGGGAAGTCCGAAGGCGTCCCAGCCCATGGGATATAGAACGTTGTAGCCCTGCATTCTTCTCTTTCTTGCCACAATGTCCAGCGCCGTATACGGTCTGGGGTGACCCACGTGAAGTCCCTGTCCTGACGGGTACGGGAACTCTACCAGCGCATAAAACTTAGGCTTGGAATAGTCGTTGGAGGTGGCAAATGCCTTCTCCTGGTCCCATATTCCCTGCCACTTTGATTCTACTTCATGATGATTGTAAGGAACCGCCATGTCTATTGTCCTCCTGATAAATCTCTGTTAAAATCACATTTTACTCGTTTTTCCTTACAATGTCAAGGCAAGTTACCTTTTATCAGATCAGTCTCTCTCCAAGAGTGATCTCCTGCTCCCCTTCGCGCATCCCGCGTATCCACAAGGGACTGCCCAGGGGGATCTTGCCCTTTTGCAGTAGCAAAATAATGGTGGAACCGCCATATTCAAATCTCCCCTTTTCCTCGCCGCATGCGGCCTTACGGCTCCTTGGAGGCTCGTTAACGATCCGTCCGACCAGCATGGCGCCAACCTCCATCTGCACGATCTTTCCAAGCTCCTTCGTCCGGATCACCTGATATTCCCTGGCGTTTTGGGCATAAACGGGAATTTGTCTGGTACAGATGGGGCGGACGCAGTGAAAGATTCCCTTGATCCTGCGCCAGGACAGGACCTCCCCGTCTACAGCATAAACATATCTGTGATAATGCGCAGGCGTCAGGCGAAAAATCAGGGCCGTGCCGCCCTGAAACTCTTCCGCAAGCCTCCCGTCTCCCAAAAGCTCCGCCAGCGTAAACCCGGTATGCTTTACGTCGTAAAGACTTCCCTTTCGGATGGGAATGCAGGTCAGCAGGCCGTCACAGGGGCTGATCATACTGGCGTCGCCATCCGTTGCCTTTCCCTGCCTTTTCCTGCAAAAAAAGGCATTAAAGGAGGGAAATCCCCCGTCAGGAACAATGACGTCCCGCATGGAAATGCCACACTTTCTTCGAAAGAAAGGAATGAGGATCCTGGAGACCCGGGTATCCAAGAATCTCCCGGCAAGCCTTGAGATCCAAGGACTTACCAGAGGTTTTAACAAAAGTCTTCCCGGAAGCGTCCCATAGAAAAACCGGATCCAGACGCTCTCCGCATTTGTTTTTTCCATCTTCATCACATTGCCCCCACAAAGGCCAGGTACGCCATGCCAAAAGCCTCCAGAGCTCCAAGAAGGATCAGCACGATCTTTCCCATGGCCTTCGGTTTTTGGATCTCAAAGGGCGTCACAAACGCCACCGCCATGCCAAAAAGCAACGTTCCAAACCAAAGCGGCCTGTGGAGCATGCTGCCGTCATAAAAGAAAAACAGGGCCGGCAACGTAATGGCGATCACCGTCACGGGAAGTCCCAGATAAACTTTGTTTTCCTCCTTTTCCACGCGCTCTTCCAGGCTGCCTCCATAGCCCATTCTCTGTTCTTTTTCCTCCAGGCGCTTTTGTCTTGCCTCCTCCAGCACGTTATAATACGCCAGCCGGATCAGGGCACAGAGCGCATACCCCATGGAGATGACGCCGATCAGCGGATGATGATTTGAGAGCTGATACACAAAAAGGGCCGGGAAAATGCCAAAGCTCACCAGATCGCTGAGGGAGTCGATCTGAATCCCAAAGCGTTTTTCCTCCGTCGTGCGGTTCCTTTTGGTTGCCGCAACGGCCCCGTCAAACATGTCGCAGACCCCGGAGAGCATCAGGCAGACCATGGCATCCCAATACTTTCCGTCCATGGTGCGCATGATCCCAAATAAGGCAATAAAAAATCCAAGATAAGTCAAAACCACCGTGTAATCATAAAATCCAATTTTCTTTCGCATTCTTTTCCCCTCACGTAACGTTATTTGATCATTCCAAACAAAAGACTGTAAGCCAAAATGCACCAGGGTTTTCCCAGCAATATGATCCACAGAAACTTCTTTCCGCTCATGCGGATCAGTCCTGAAAAGTAGCAGAGAAAATCATCCGGGAACAGCGGCAAAAGCGTTGCCACAAACAAAAATACGCCATAAGACTTACTCTTTTCTATTTTATGCGCCCACTTCGAATAAAATTTCTCGGAAAACATGGCAAGCACCACTTCCATGCCAAATTTTCTTGCAAGATAATAAGCAATGACGGAGCCGGCGCAGATCCCGACGTAATTACACAAAAATCCCACGCCGCTTCCAAAGGCCACGGCTCCCGCCGCGCAGCCAAGATATCCCGGCAACACCGGCACCACAACCTGGAATGCCTGAAATATGGTAAGCGCCAGCGGGGCAAAAATGCCAAACTGCTGAAAATACGTCTGCAGGGATGCCACGGAATCAAACTTACCGCTAAAAGCAATCTTTACGCAGACGATCAGGACCAGCGCCAGCGCAGCTATGGAGATGATCTTAATCTTTTTTTCCAAACCGTCCCAGCCCCCTCTCATAGACCAGATCCAGTCTTACTTTATGAACAAGAAAATAGCTTGCCTCCGCCAAAAGGATTCCGCCAAACACGTCCACCAGGGCATGTTGCTTGGTTGTCAGCGTGGACAGGCAAATGGCCAGCGCCAGCCCCAGAGACGTCCACCGATACCATCGCGGGATCCTTTCCTCTTTCCTCACCGCAATGAAGCAAAACCAACTGGTAAGGCAGTGTATGGAGGGAAAGAGATTGTCCGGCGCGTCAATTTGGTAAAGCAGCCGCATCCCCGCGTCAAAAATGCCGCTTCCTTCCACTGCCGGCCTTACGTTGGTCGTGGGGAAAAGCACGTAAACGAGAAGGCAAACGCACTTTGCAGCGAAATCCGCGCAATAGAACCGCCAGGCACTGCTTTTTTCCCCTCTTGCCGCAATGACGTAGTTTACGACCCAAAACAGATAGCACCCCCAATAGATCAGGAGCGTCCACGGCAGAAAGGGGATGTGTTCTTCCCACGCCATGGTCACGTCGTAATGATATTTATTTGTGGTGATGGCCCTGGATGCAAAATACGCCAGGTAATTACAAACAAGCGTCATTGCAATGGGCAGCAGCATTTCCCTGGGTACAATTTTTTTCTTCACAGTTAATCCGCCTGCCGTTTATATTTCGGAAACCGAGTTCACGTTCCCGTCCTTTGATAGTATATTTCACAATTCTGAATAAACACCGCTTATAATTCTTAATTATTTCTATAGATTTTAATTTACGCGCAAGATCCGGCAGGGGGGCCCCCGCCCGCGCAAAAAAAGGCTCTTCGCTCCATGCCGCGAGCGTCTTGTGGGGGTATTGCCCCGCCCGCGCAAAAAAGGGGCCCCGCCATGCGTGGCCCTTTGTGAAAAACAAATGCTGATTATTCTTCCACGTTATTCTCTGCAACCTTTGCAGCCCTTGCTGCAACTTCCTTCTCCTGGACGTCACTGGGTGCCTGCTCGTAACGTGCAAAGACGTAGGAGTATTCACCGCGTCCGCCGGTCATGGAACGAAGGTCAGTACAGTAACCAAAGAGGCTGCTCATGGGAACGTCCGCTTCGATCTGCTGCTTGCCGCCGGCAATGGGATTCATGCCAAGCACTCTTCCCCTTCTCTTATTCAGGTCGCCCATAACGTCGCCGGTATAGGAATCCGGAACCACAACCTTCAGTGATACAATGGGCTCGAGCAACACGGGCTGCGCCTCCATGAAGCCCTTCTTGAAGGCCTGAATGGTGGCAACCTTAAATGCCATTTCCGAAGAGTCAACGGGATGATAGGAACCGTCATATAAAACAGCCTTAACGCCAACCACGGGGTATGCGGCCAAAGGTCCTCTCAGGACGGATTCCTGCAAGCCCTTCTCCACTGCGGGGAAGTAGTTCTTGGGAACGGCACCGCCCACAACCTCCGTCTCAAACTCATAAGGCTTCTCCAGATCGCCGGAGGGACTAAAGCGCATCTTTACGTGACCATACTGGCCATGTCCGCCGGACTGCTTCTTGTACTTATATTCCACGTCGGAATTCTTCTTAATGGTCTCGCGATAAGCAACCTTGGGCTGGGTCAGGTCAACCTCAACCTTGTATTCATTCAGCAGTCTGCTGACAATGATCTCCAGGTGCTGGTCGCCCATGCCGTAAAGAAGAAGCTGGCTGTTTTCGGAATCATTCACGGTCTTCATGGTAAGATCCTCATGACCGATCTTCTGCAGTGCCTGGGAGATCTTATCCACGTCGGCCTTATTCTTAGGCTTATACCGCATGTACGTATAAGGCGTGGAAATCTCGAATTTACCGAACTTGATGGTGGTTGCCTTCGTGGACAGGCTGTTGCCGGTACGGGCCGCCGTCAGCTTTGCAAGGGCTCCGATGTCACCTGCGTGAAGCTCGGGAACTTCTATGGGCTTATTGCCCTGAAGGACGTACAGCTTACCGATCTTCTCCTCAATGTCCTTGTCAACGTTATACAATACGTCATCCGTCTTAAGTACGCCGGAATTCACCTTGATGAGGGAATACTTACCGATGAAGGGATCCACGATGGTCTTCCAGATGTAGGCGGATTTAGCCTTGGAGAAATCGTAGTCCGCATGGTAGATCTCACCGGTCTTGTTGTTGATGCCGGCAACCTCCCTGTTCTCAGGGCTGGGGAAGTACTTAATAATGTCATCCAGCAGCGTGTAAACACCCTGGCAGAGAATGCTCGAGCCCATGGTCATGGGAACGATGGCACAGTCACATACGTTGATGCGGAGGGCGGAACGGATCTCAGCCTCGGTAAATTCCTCGCCGCCAAAGTATCTTTCCATCATCTCTTCGCTGGTCTCCGCAACGGATTCCATCAGGGTATCGCGGCAGATCTGCAGATTGGGCTTGCTGTATTCTGGCACTTCGCAGGGAACGACTTCCTTGCCATTCCAGCGATTACCGGACTCGGTGATCACGTTGACGTAACCAACAAACTTCTCATTTTCACGGATGGGCAGATGGAACGGTGCCATCTTCTTTCCAAAGAGGGCCGTCATGTCCTCCACTACCTGACGGAAGGAGGCATTGTCCACGTCCATGTTGGACACGTAGATGATCCTGGGCAGCTTATACTTCTCACAGAGCTCCCAAGCCTTTAAGGTTCCAACTTCGATGCCGGCCTTGCCGTTTACCACGATCACGGCTGCGCCCGCCGCACTGACTGCCTCTTCCACCTCACCTACAAAATCAAAATAACCGGGAGTATCCAAAACGTTGATCTTCACGCCTTCCCACTCGATGGGAATCACGGAAGTGCTAATGGAAAACTGGCGCTTTTGCTCTTCCTTGCCATAATCGCTGATGGTATTTCCGTCAGAAACCTTTCCCATTCTGGAGGTAATACCGGAAATATACCCAAACGCCTCTGCCAAAGAGGTCTTTCCTGCTCCGCCATGGCCAAGCAGCACTACGTTACGGATCTTGTCTGTTGTGTAAACGTTCATATGTCTTTCCTCCAATAGCTCATTTTTGGGAAACCCCATACCGATATTTTACTAAATATTCTGTCAAATTACAAGGAAAATTCTATAAATCTGCCAAATTTTTATTTGTTTGCTGTAAATTATTTTTAAAAATGCACAAATTTCTTACAAACAGCCAGAAAATCCTTTGATTTTGCGATTGATTGTTATGCTTTAAAGTGGTATAGTACGTTAGAGAGGATAACGACTATGAATACCTATGGATTTATCGGCCTCGGGCTGATCGGCGGCTCCATTGCACGGGCGATCCGCGAAACGGAAGAAGACGCCTGCATTGTGGCATATGACGTAAATGGCGAATCATTAAAACAGGCATGGGCGGATGGCGTGGCAAACGTCACGGCTGATGCCATTGACGAGCGCTTTTCTTCCTGTGATTATCTATTCTTATGCGCTCCCGTCCAAAAAAATGACTCTAACCTGCTGCTACTGAAGGATTACCTTTCACCGGATTGCCTTCTGACGGACGTTGGAAGCGTAAAAACCGACATCCACAACAACATCCATGCCCTGGGTCTGGATGCTCAGTTTATCGGCGGTCATCCCATGGCCGGCAGCGAACGGGTCGGCTACGTTAACTCCAAATCCGTGCTTTTGCAGAATGCATATTACATATTGACTCCGACGGACAGCGTTCCCCGGGAAAAGCTCGATGCATATCGCAGTCTTGTGACAAGGCTTGGTGCCATTCCCCTGGTACTCAGCTGTAGCCAGCATGACTACGTAACCGCGGCTGTCAGCCATCTGCCCCACGTCATCTCCGCCTCCCTTGTAAACCTTGTGCGGGACAGCGATAACGCGGAGGGACTGATGAAGATGATCGCCGCCGGCGGATTTAAGGACATCACAAGGATCTCCTCTTCCTCCGCCGCCATGTGGCAGCAGATCTGCCTGACCAATACGGAAAACATCGAGAATCTTTTGGATCATTACATTGCTTCACTGAAAGAGTTTAGGAAATACTTAGAGAATAAAGATTCCGAGAAATTATATGAGACCTTTGACGGCGCCAGGATCTACAGGGATTCCTTTATCAGCGCGTCCAGCGGTCCCATTAAGAAAAGCTTTGTACTTATGGTTGACATTGCGGATGAGCCCGGTGCCATTGCGGCCATTGCGACCATTCTTGCGCTCAATCAGGTCAGCATTAAAAACATCGGCATCACCCATAACAGAGAATATGAAGGCGGCGTGCTACGCATTGAATTCTATGATCAAAAGAGCACGGATCAGGCCATGACCATCTTAAAAGGCAAGGGCTACGTGATCTACGTAAGGGATTGACGGCTCCCGCGAGCGTAAAATGCCATCAGGTACCATAAACCGAAAAAAATCCCCGCCGGGAGATTAAAATCCCGTAGCGGGGAACGTTTCTTTCAGGAAAAGGTCATAGGGTAAAATGGTAACGGGCACGTCCTCCCGAAGGTATCCGTCGTAATTGATCATGAGATCCTCCGCAGAAGGTTTTTCTCCGCTTCGAAGCCTTAAAGCGTCAAAAGAATTTAAGTCTTCCCAATACTCCGCTTTTTCAGGGCCCGGCTCAAGGGCCTTTCTTTTTTCTCCGTTTCGGATGATCCATTTTCCGCCGGCAAGCACGTCCTCCCGGGTAATGCCCAGGGGTGCCAAAATGGCAGCCTTTTCCTCCGCCTCATCCGCCGGAACGCCTTCCACGCAAACGATCGTCATCACGTCCTGCGCATTTGCCAGGGCTTCCACGTAATCCTTTGCTTCCTTCGGGGCGCTGAGTGTTTCATACAATTCCAAATGCCTATACCATTCAAGATCCAGATCCCAGGCTTCATACCCTTTCCGGCCCCTCTGGTCCGCAAGATCTCCCCGCTCCAATAAGCAGGTCCTTACAAATTCCGTAACCTTCTCGGCACCGTAGGCATTTAAGTGAAAGCTTTCCCGGAAATCCTTCTGATAATCCAGGTCAAGGTCCTTGGCCATTTTATTAAAATCATAAAAGGGAATTCCCTGCGCTTTGGCATAATCCCGCGCTGCATTGATCTGCTTTTGTTCTTCCCCGGAAATGCGGAAGGGTGCCACAAAAAAGCAAAGGTCAAAACCCTCTTTCTCGCTAAGGCTTCGAAGTCTTTCAAGCCAGTTCCGGTTTACCTCCGTCAGCTCTCCGGCCTCGTCCGTCTCATATTCTCCGGCCTCCACCGCTTCCTGCCCCCACTGGTAAACGGCGCCCCTGCCGTATTGGCTGGGCTCATAAGGCACAAAATCGTATTTCCCGATCTCCCAGAACCTTGTGTGCACAATGGGCCACTTAAGATAAAAATCCATTCTGCGCTCCGGCTCCACGTATTCCCGTATTAGCTCAAGGGAATTCCGCGACGTCCGCAGGGCAAGCATGTTTCGATACGTATTTCCCTCGATCCCCTGTCTTTCAAGCAAAAGCCCGTAAAGATCCACCCAGACGGTCTTGGGGGATTGGGTCTTTAGAAGCTCTGCCAGCACGTGGTAAGAGGATGCCTTATCCTGACCTGACGTAGCCATGTCGAAAGCCGCAATGCCGCTCCTCTCCCATAAAAGCGCGGGATAAATGGTACAGTAACAATGACTGCTTCCCACAAAGACCACGTCCATGGTATTTTCCGGGGTATGATATAGCTGCTGCGTGGAGGACAGGTAATCTCCCGAAGTATCCTTCCAGGAGTAAATGCCATAGGCGCAATAGATCAGTCCTGCCGTGAGCAGCGCAAAAACAATCGCTTTGATGGCTTGTTTCATCTGCTAACTCCGCTCAACCTAAAATTGAAAATAAATAAATGCCTTGGAATCAAACTGCATGCCATATTCTCCAAAGATCAAAATACAAAAGATCAAGGCGATCAGCACGCACCAGCGAAACCACAGGTTTTGTTTTGCCAAAAACTCTCCCACGTCCTGCTTTGTCACGTATTTCACAACGTCGCCCAAAAGTAAAAGGACAAGGAAAATGGGCGTCAGCGCCAGATCCTTTAAGCTGATCTTTAAGTAATCCAGACCGCTGACGGACAAAACCCAGGGATTGAACTTTGTAAACATCCGCTGGAAATACAGCACCAGATGGCCAAAGTGACCTGCCCTGAAGAAAATCCATGCAAAGGTAGTCAGGGCATTTGTCACAAGGATCTGCCCCAGGCGATAGCTGAAGACCTCGGTCCTGACGTGCATCTTTTCC
>ONSO01000246.1 GCA_900320485.1 uncultured Lachnospiraceae bacterium
CAATCTTGCAGAGATCGAGTTGATCCTTGCGACCACCACGACCATCAGCAAGCTGGGATTTCGAAATTTCCAGATCAGGATCAATGACAGACGGATCCTGAAGGCCATGGCAAATTATGCGGGCTTCCGTGAAGAGGATTACGACGGCGTGTTCATCACTCTGGATAAGATGGACAAGATCGGCACGGACGGCGTCATGGCGGAGCTTTTGGAAAAGGGCTACGGCGACGAGGCACAGTGCAGGAAATATCTGGAGCTGTTCACGCAGATCCAGGCCAGCGGGGACGGCGTGACCTGCCTGATGGAGAAGCTTGGCGATTATCTGGACGGTGCGGTGATGGCTTCCTTTAGGGAAATCATTGACAGCGTAAAGGCAACGCAGGCAGATACCTTTGAACTGGTATTTGATCCCACGCTGGTACGCGGCATGAGCTACTATACCGGAACCATTTTTGAGATCGCCATGCCGGAATTTGGCGGAAGCTGTGGCGGCGGCGGAAGATATGACAAGATGGTAGGAAAGTTTACGGGTACGGACGTGCCTGCCTGCGGATTTTCCATTGGCTTTGAGAGAATCGTACTGCTCCTTATGGAGAGTGGCTTTAAGGTACCCACGGCACCTGCAAAGGTGGCATATCTTGTTGAAAAAGGTGTCTCCGGAGAGAAACTCTGCGAAGTCATTGCCAAGGCACAGGCAGCCAGGGCAGAGGGCAAGCAGGTCCTTGTGGCGAGAATGAACAAGAACAAGAAATTCCAAAAGGAACAGCTCACGGCGGAAGGCTATGGGGAGTTTGAGGAGTTTTACAAAGAGGGACTGAAGAACTAATGCGGGACGTGCGGCAGTTTGGATGGCCCCATTACCTGAGAAAGAAACGAAAACGAGGATTTTTGACATGGCTGAGTCAATGAAGGGATTAAAGAGAACCTGCAGGTGCGGAGAGCTTTCCACCGCAAACGTGGGACAGGAAGTCACCGTCATGGGATGGGTGCAGAAGCAGAGGAACAAGGGAGGCCTGATCTTTGTGGATCTCAGGGACCGTTCCGGCATTTTGCAGGTATTGTTTGAAGAGGAGAACTGCGGAAGCGAGGCCTTTGAAAAGGCTACAAAGCTGCGCAGTGAGTTTGTGGTGGCCGTGGTGGGAACCGTGGTTCACAGAAACGCGGACGTAAACGAAAAGATGGCGACGGGTGCCATTGAAGTAAGGGCGAAGGAGGTTCGCATTCTTTCCGAGGCCCAGACGCCGCCCTTCCCCATCGAGGCGGATTCCAAAACCAAGGAAGAGCTTCGGTTAAAGTATCGTTATCTGGATCTAAGGCGTCCGGACATCCAGAAGAACCTGATCCTTCGCAGCAAGATCGCAACTACCATCCGCACGTTCCTGGCAAGCGAAGGCTTTCTGGAGATCGAAACGCCCATTTTGAATAAGTCCACGCCGGAGGGCGCCAGGGATTATCTGGTGCCGAGCCGCGTGCATCCGGGAATGTTTTACGCGTTGCCCCAATCCCCACAGATTTTTAAGCAGCTTCTGATGTGTTCCGGCTATGACCGCTATTTCCAGATCGCAAAGTGCTTTCGCGATGAGGATTTAAGAGCGGACCGTCAGCCTGAGTTCACGCAGGTGGATCTGGAGATGAGCTTTGTGACGGAAGAGGACGTGATGGATGCCACGGAGCGCATGGTGGCAACGGTTTGTAAGGAGGCCATCGGCCTTGACGTGCAGCTTCCCTTAAAGCGCATGACCTGGATGGAAGCCATGAACCGTTTTGGTTCGGACAAGCCGGATACCAGATTTGGCATGGAACTGAAGGACGTATCTGAACTTGTAAAGGATTGCGGATTTGGCGTATTCTCCGGTGCCGTTGCAAACGGCGGGAGCGTCAGGGGCATTAACGTAAAGGGACAGGCAGAGATGCCAAGAAAGAAGATCGACGCCCTGGTGGAGTTCGCAAAGGGCTATGGCGTAAAGGGCCTGGCATATCTTGGCGTGCTTCCTGACGGAACGTATAAGTCTTCTTTTGCAAAATTCATGACGCAGGAAGAGCTGGACGGCCTTGTAAAGGCCATGGAGGGAGAACCGGGTGATCTGCTTTTGTTTGCGGCAGACCGCTTAAAGATTGTTTGGAACGTGCTTGGCGCACTTCGATGCGAGCTTGCCAAGCAACTTGACCTTGTTGATCAGGATAAGTTTAATTTCCTTTGGGTGACGGAGTTCCCTCAGTTTGAGTGGAGCGACGAAGAGGAGAGATTTGTTGCCATGCATCATCCCTTCACCATGCCCATGGATGAGGATCTCCCCCTGCTGGAGTCTGATCCCGGCGCGGTTCGCGCAAAGGCTTATGACATTGTGTTAAACGGCGTTGAGCTTGGCGGCGGCAGCGTTCGAATCTTCCAGGATGACGTACAGGAGCGGATGTTCCGTGCCCTTGGCTTTACCAATGAGAAAGCCCATGAGCAGTTTGGATTCCTGCTGGATGCGTTTAAGTATGGCGTTCCGCCTCATGCCGGTCTTGCCATCGGCCTGGACCGTTTTGTCATGTTGCTTACCAAGGCAGAGAGCATTCGCGAGGTGATTGCCTTCCCGAAGGTAAAGGATGCATCCTGTCTCATGAGCGAGTGCCCGAACTACGTGGATCCCGCGCAGCTTGAGGAGCTTTGCTTGCAGGTTGTGGCAAATAAGGAGTCTTAAACCGATGTGGGAAGCCTGTTACTTTTTGGACGTGAATGGCCTGATGGAGAATGAACGGGCATTGATACGGGAAATGGAGGCGCTTCTGGATCAGGAGCGCCTTTTCAAATATCGGGAGATCCGTGCAGGTAAGGCGAAAGCCTTAAGCCTCGGGGCGGGGCTGCTTTTGCGTTATGCCCTGGAGAGATGGCGCAGCTGCAGAGAAATCGGCGAGCCCGGGTGGCAAGGACCCGGATGGCAAGAACTCGGGTGGCAGGGATCCGAACGGCAAGAACCCATGCAGCAAGAAGCCGACGGGAAAACATCCAGGCAGCAAAAGCCTGAGCGGCAGGAACCCTGTGACATCAGGGTGCGCAGTGCATGGGAGCTCTTGAAGGACCCGTTGATGCAAGGGCTGCCGGCAAATCCAAAGATCGCCTATGGGGCCGGTGAAGCAGGGAAGCCTTATTTTGAAGAGATTCCCT
>ONSO01000085.1 GCA_900320485.1 uncultured Lachnospiraceae bacterium
GTGGAACATTAGAAATTGGAAAAATGCGCATATAAAAACACGGGTTCTGTAGATTTTATTACAAGACGGTAGAATGGCAGGGCAATTTTCAGGCATGACGAGGAGAAACATTGAAAAATCGGCGTTTATCGAGAGACTTCCGTTCGCAAAATTCCGGTTTGTCGGATGGTAATTAAACAATGATTATACATATTGAAGATGATTTTGATCTGCAAAAGATTGCTATTCCCTTATCTTCAGTTTTTCCTGAACAAAGAATAGAGAGGTAACAGTGAAATGTTAAAACATTTATTGTATTCGCAGGATAATATTAAAATGACTTTTTGTCTTGTGTTTATTATCTGGTTTATCATTCTTCTGATTGTGCGTAAAAAAGTCGGAAACAATCCCGCAAAAGCAAAAGCCTGGAAATGTCTGTGCCTTGTTCCGCTTGCGGCGGCAATAATTCATTTCTTTGTTTTTTCATTCGGTGATGCGGTTCTGCCCTTACTGGAGGAATACGGGTTCATTTATGCATCGGCTGTTCTTACGGCTCTGCTCCCGTTGTTTTTTATAAAAAAGAGCAAAAAACCCGTAAAAATAATCGGCGCTGTGGTTATCGGCGTAGTATGTCTTCTTTCGCTTTTCTTCAATATCGATTTGTCGGTGTCGGTCAACTACTCGAACAGGGATTTGAAGAGCGCATACATTTCACTGTGCGATTATTTTGAAGAAAACTATATAATGAATGAGTGGAAAAAGCCCGATTACGAAAAAATCAAAGCGGACGGCTTAAAGCTGATTGACGAAGCCGAAAAGACAGGCGATATTACGAAATACTACGAAGCGGTTGATGAATTCACAAACAGCTTTTATGACGGACATATGGGCATATCCTTCTATGACGGAAACGATTACCTGATAACAAGGATAAAGCAATTCAACGACTACGGACTGTCTCTGATTACACTTGACGACGGAACAACGATAGCCGTTGACGTTGAAGACGGACTTGAAATAAAAAACGGAGACACTGTTACAAAATGGAACGGCGTTCCGATTGACCAAGCCATTGAAAGCGTGCACGTCCCGATGCCCGAGCCCGTAGCTGAAAACGACAGGATTGATAAAGCGTTCTGGCTGGCGTGTACGGGAGGCGAGAGCGTTGAGGTTAGCTATATTAATTCGGATAACGAGGAAAAAACGCTTACTCTCGATAAGCTTGATTCCGAGAAACCGAGAGCATTGAAGGCAAGACGTCTGTTTTGGCATAACACGGACGAGGCATATTCTTATAAAATGCTTAACGGCAATACGGGCTATCTGAAAATAACTTCTGAAGAAACTGACAGGTTTCACGATTATCTTGCCTATTGCACCGGCAACCATAATTACGCAAGGGAAATGTTCAGAAACGACTTGCGGGAAATGAAAAATCAGGGAATGACAAAGCTGGTCGTTGACATTAGAAACAACGGCGGCGGTTATGACGAAGTTGCAACCGCTCTTGCAAGTCTGTTTACAAAAGAAAAAAGGTACGCATTTTCGCTCGGAATCCGAAAGGACAAAGAGTACATTAAAACTGCCGACAGATATGTTTCGGCAGACGGCGAATTCAGTGATATTGAAGTACTCGTGCTTACCAATATGCGCTGCGCGTCTGCGGGAGACGGAATGGTTCTTTATCTGTCAAGGCTTGACAACGTTACGGTTGCTGGCTTGTCCTGCCCCGCGGGCTGCAATCAGGAAGCGGGTGGTTCGATATTTATGCCGAAAGGTGTAGTTGTTAATTTCCCTGTGGGACTTGTGATGGACGAGGAAGCAAACCCGAATATCGACGTTGATGATTCAAGACAAAGCCGAACTCCGCTCGACGTAAAAATCCCATTGACAAAGGAAGCGGCTCTTAAAATTTTTAATGAAGAAAACTTTGATAACGGTAAAGATTACGAGCTCGAATGGGCGATTGATTTTCTTGATTTAGAATAAACATTGACAAATTCCTGTTTGTTGGGATGAGCATTATACCGGAAGATAAAAGTAATTGGGTTCGTTAATTACAGGATAACTGATCATAGGGCGGAGAATGAAATGATTGATATAAGAATAACAACAAAAGAGAATATAGATGAACTTATGAGCAGTCGACTTGAAATGCTTAAGGTTGTTAACAGCCTACCAGAAGATTACGAGTACTCTGATGAAATGATAAATGAAAGTCGTGATTACTTTTTAAATGGAGACCATCTGACTGTTCTTGCTATGGATAAAGATGTGGTTATTGGTTGTGCATCAATGAGTTATATTAGGGTAATGCCTACATTTGAACATCCCACGGGGAAACGGGCTCATCTGATGAATGTTTATACAAGAAGCGAATACCGTCGTCAGGGGATTGCTCGTAAAATGGTTGAATTGCTGATCGAGAAGACATGGGAAAGAGGTGTTACGGAGATTAGTCTCGATGCTACCACATTGGGAAGACCGCTATATGAAAAAATGGGATTTACTAATTCGACAGAGTGTATGGTATTAACAAAAGGATAGCAAGTTCAACCGGAAGATAATCTCCCCGTGCTTCAATCTAAGTAAAATCGGAATATTAGATGGCCATAACTCTGACAAAGAGATATAATATTTATCAGATGGAAGTGAAGTGCGATTCCCATACGGAATCTATTTTGAAGACGATGCTCGTGCTTGCGGTAGCTTAGGCGATATTGAAAAGGCAATATATGACTGTATGTTTTCAAGACATTGTGATGGTCACGTAAGAGAGAAGCACCTCAGAAGATTATTGTCTATTGAAATGCAAGAGAGAGGAGGGAGCAGTTATGGAAAGGATGAGCGGTGAAGACTTTTTACTCGGTTTGATGAATCTTCATGAAGTAGCAGAGAATGCGCCGTGGGCGATAAAAGAACATGATCTTCCCAAAGGGCACTGGAGAAGAGTGATAGATCCAAATGGAGAGGCCTTCTGCGTTATAATCACTGACAATTACGTGGTCGGAGTTAAGACCGGACGCGTTATCTTCCTGGATAAGAAAACCAAGAAGCAGCTTGATCCCATCATGGGTTTTCATCATCTGGTCACGGGGGACGTTAAGCCCGATGAATCTGAACTGGCAGTTCTCGAAAACGGAAAGTGTTTCCACGTAATATCTCTTAAAACGTTTGAAGTGATCAAGAAGGTCAGCGTTCCCAGATCTTTTTATTCAAGCGATTCCTATTGCACGTATTCTGAGGATGGCAAAAGCTTAACGGTTCCGGTTACTAAATATGATTATGATAAGCGTGATTACGTTTATATGCATTGTGAATATGAGACTGAAAATTACACGCTGATCAGCAAGAAAGAAGTTTCGCGGGAGGAAATGGACCGGTACTAACGTGACTTGAAGACGGAAAGCTTCACGCTGGATATAATTCAAAACCTATGATGAAATTCCTTTGCTACGGCATAAGGTGGGTATTTGAATGTGAAAAGACGGGAAAGAGATCATGGAATACCTTTCTGCATATGGTTCGAAGCATAATAGATTTACGGCTTCAGAAAACGCCAGGTTGTTCATAAGCAAGAAGTATGGTAAAATAGTTGGAGATTGCGAAGCAATTTGCAATCCGAAGCGAAGCGAGGACGAGCCGAAGGGCTCGCAGTTGAAAAAATTGAGTTTGAGGAGCATTTAAATGAAAACGTTATGCTTATATTACACAAGAACGAATACTACGAAAGAAGTGATGGAAACCATTGCAAAAACCATCGGTGCTGACATTGCAGAATACACGGACGGCAAGAACAGAAACGGATTTTGGGGGTATGTGGGAGCTTGCTTTGCGACAGTAAACAATGCGATACCCAAAGTATCCATAAAAGGAGATATTGACTTAAAAGCATATGAACGCGTAATAATAGGTATGCCTGTATGGGCTGAAGCACCCTGTGCAATAGGAAGGGCACTGATCAAAAAATACCGTAACGATATGCCGGCGGAAGTGTATTACGTTGTGACGCACATGGGTGAAAAACGTGATTACGCGGCGAAAATTAAGGCGATGGACAGTATTTTGGGCAGGCCTTCTTCGGGACAAGTTTCAATAAGGACAAAAGAGAACGACTATATCAAGGAAAGCAAAGCTTTTGCAGAATCGCTGGTTTGAGGCAAATCGCGACGTCAGCCCAATGCGTAGCATTTGACTGATGGGCACCGGCACCGCAGGAGTCTTGGATTTGGTGGATTCCGGCACCGGGATCATGGAAACAAGAATTTTCGGCGGAATGCCTCGCCAGAGACGATGGCTCGAGACACCGGGCGCTGGAATGGATGGTAAGTGACGAGGCGGATTGGTGTGACTTGACGCTTCCGGCCTAAAGGATTCGCGGTGCTGACGGGAGGTGAAAAAAATGAGCGTATGGGAATTTATGTTAAGGCTCCTTGTAGTGGTTTTGATCGGGCTTGCCATAGGGATTGAAAGGCAGATCGGCGGCCATCACATTGAGATCAAGACGACGTTTTTGATCGCCGTCGGAACCTTTGCCTTTTGCATGATCGAAATCCTTCTCGGCTATCCGGACATCAGGATGTCCGCAAACATCGTAACGGGAATCGGCTTTTTGTGCAGCGGCGTCATTTTCAAAAACGGGTTGACCGTGAACGGATTAAACACCAGTGCGACTCTGTGGTCGACTTCCGGCATCAGCATTCTTGTGGCGTATGGATATTTTAAGTATGCATTTATAGTAACTCTTGCCATGATCCTGCTGAACATGATCTTGAACGTAACGGCGAAAAAGATCAAGCCCATTCATTTTCTGGTGGACAATGACAGCAATGCGTACTTGATCAACGTCGTGTGCCTCAAGGAAGAGGTAAATGGCATTAAAGACGCCATCTATGAGAAGGTGACGGGGGATGGTAACATTGTGAATTCCATAGCGGTAAACAGCATTACGCCGGACAAGTTCCGGATAAGCGTGAAGATCGGAACGGCTCACAACGATGATTATTTTGTAAAGCTGACGGATGACGTTTTCCAAAGGAACGTGCTGTCCGTATCCTATGAAAAGCTGGAGCAGTAAAGGATGGGATGTTTCAGGGCAGTAATGGAATAAGGCTCAAGGGAGGAAAAATCATGCCGGAGGGCGATTTTGAAATGAGTAATAACGGAAAGCGTATCCGCCTCTGGGTTTCCTATGACGGGACAAACTATCACGGCTGGCAGGTCCAGAATAACGGCATCACAATCGAAAGCGAACTGAACCGTGCCCTTACGGAGCTTTACCGGCAGGAGATCAAGGTGATTGGCGCAAGCCGCACGGATGCAGGCGTACACGCGCTGGGCAACGTGGCCATATTTGACGTAAATAGTCCCATTCCGGCGGAAAAGGTGTGCTATGCCTTAAATGCAAGACTGCCGGAGGACATACGCGTTACAAGATCCGAGGAAGTTCCCCGGGACTGGCATCCAAGAAAGTGCGAGAGCCGAAAGACTTATGAGTATCGCATTTATCTTGGGGAGATCCTGCCGCCGGTGAAGCGCCTTTATTGTCATCACGTATACCGGCCCCTTGACGTTGAGGCCATGCAAAGGGCAGCGGCGATTCTTGTGGGGGAGCATGATTTTAAGAGCTTTTGCCAGGAAAATGCGCAGGTGGAGTCCACCGTCCGCACCATTTACTCCATAGAGCTTACGCGTCAAGGGAACGTGCCGGGTGGCGAGGAATTGGCGATTCGCGTGACGGGAGGCGGGTTTCTTTACAATATGGTGCGCATTATCGTTGGAACCCTTTTAGAGGTTGGCTTCGGACGATGGACGCCGGAGAACGTAAGGCGGATTCTGGAAGCGAAGGATCGAAGCGCCGCCGGGCCCACGGCACCGGCCAAGGGACTTACTCTTATTCAATATGAATTTGCCGGGGAAGAGCGTAAGACTGAATGAGCGTAAGACTGAATGAGCGTAAGACTGAAAGGACGTAGGACGGAAAGGGCTCATGACGGAAAGAACGTAAGATTGGAAAATCGTAAGGCGAAAGGAGATAACGTGTCGATAGAAAACGGAGAATGGATCATGCGGGGAATCCCCTGGCGGACAAAGGGGTGCATTCACTCGGCGCAGGAATTGGAAAGCGTTGTGGAAGAAAAGGGGTTTCTGCCCTTATTTGCCAGTGACGTCAGAGGATTTTCCGCGGAGGAATGGACGGATCCCGTTTATTGGTGGTCCGATGATGAGAAGCGGGATCCCTGGCTTTGGCGGGAGCAGATCGCGGGCAGAGGCAAGGTGGCCTACGGGAAATTTTTTGGCGGAAAGGCCGGATTTATCAGCTTGGAGTGGCTTCCCTATTTTGCAAATTACAGGCGCTCAGGCTATGATTTCGACGCGAGATGGGAGGACGGCCTTGCAAACCGCAGGGAAAAGAAGATCATGGACTTTTTTATGACGGAGACGGAGAGCGGCGACGTTCTTTGGAAGATGGACCGGATCCTTTCCACGGAGCTTAAGAAGGAGGCCGGCTTTGGCAAGGAAGGGGACAAGAACTTTCCAGGCATCATGACGGGCCTTCAGATGCAGACTTATCTCGTGATCGCAGGATTCCGGCGCCGGAAGAATAAGAAGGGGCAGGAATATGGCATGGCAGTCTCGGAGCCTCTTCCTCCGGAAGCCATTTGGGGCCGTGAGCTGGTGACACGGGCCTATGATGAAGCTCCGGAGGCTTCCTGGCAAAGAATCGTGAACAGAGTTGGCGAATTATGCCCGGATGCGACGCAGGAGCAGATACTTAAACTGATCGGGAAAAGGGACGCCTAGAAGCAAAAAGCGGAAGGGCATATTTGCGGTGAATGGAATAAGCTGATTTGGGTGTTGACAGATTCCTGTCTGGCGGCTAAAATAAGGTTGTGCGCATTTGTTACAAAAGTGTTACAAATTTATTGAAATAATGCAACAATTCAGACGATAAACGCAGATAAGATGGGAACAACCTCATGAATAAGATAGATGGTAAAGACATTGTTATAAATAGACGGATCAACAAAAAACGTCATATGGCTTTTGCAGGCGCGGTGATGGCAGCCGCGCTTATTTTCGTACCGATGAAAACGCAGGCGTCAGGCGAGCTGACGGTAGGCCCTGCGGGGATCAATCTGGATCCTGCCCAGGGAGATTTTCTTTGCGTGCAGTATGATCAGGAGGCGATCCTGCAAGCGGGATTAGAGGCTCTTGCGCAGCGGGCGCTGGAGGAAGCGGAGAATGAATATGCAAAGCTGGCCATTGCGCGGGTGGACAAGTACGTCAACGTGCGCAGCCTTCCGAGTACTGATGGCCAGATCTTAGGAAAGATCTATAACGGCGCCGTGGCACATATCATTGAGACCGCGGGTGAGAATGACGAGTGGTTTCACGTGACCAGCGGAAGCGTTGAGGGCTATATCAAGGCCGAGTATTTTATTTATGGTAAAGATGCAGCTGAGGTCATTGAGGATTACGTGACCCGGTATGCGATCATCAAGGCACAGAGACTGAACGTGCGCAAGGATGCTTCTACGGAGTCCAAGCGGATCGGGTATCTGGATCAGGGGGAACGCGCCAAGATCGCAGAAAATCTGGGAGACTGGCTGAAGGTTGAATATTCAGAAGGTCAGACAGGCTACGTATCCGCAGAGTACGTGGACGTCACGGAGGAGTTTACGTATGCCATCTCCATCGAAGAGGAGCGGGCTGAATTAGAACGGCAGAGAGAGTTGGAAAAGAGGCGTAAGCAGGAGGAAGCCGAGGCGGCGCAGAAGCTTGCCATGGAGAAGGCGACGCGGGAAGCTGCTCAGGCCGCACGGGACGCAGGTCAGGGCGCGGACGGAAATGCCGGGAATCCGGTTGCGGAAAATCCCGCGACGGTGACGGAGATTGCACCTGCGGCCAGCTACGCAGATAATCAGGAGCTTCGCGATTCCCTTGTGGAATATGCACTTCAGTTTGTGGGAAATCCTTACGTAAATGGCGGAAACAGCCTGACAAAGGGAACGGACTGTTCCGGTTTTACAAAGCTGATCTATGGGGAGTATGGGTATTCGCTGGGAAGAACGCCTGCAAGCCAGCTTTCCTCTGCAGGCAGAAGCATTGATTACAGCGAGATCCAGAAGGGCGACATTATCTGTTACAGCTCAAACGGCGGCAAGAGTTGTACTCACGTCGCCATATACATAGGGGACGGCATGGTGGTTCATGCGGCCAACAGCAAAAAGGGCATTTGTACCCAAAAGGCACAGTACAGCACGATAGTGGGCGTTAAAAACGTGATTGACTAGGAAACTAAAATATATTATAATTCAACTTGATCATGCCAGGGGGGCATGCGAAGGGAACGTGGGGATAGCGCGTGAGAAGAAAGGGAAAGAAATGAAGAGAATGAAATTTGTAACCAAGGGCTTGGTTCTGCTGATGATGGGAGCCATGTTGGCAGGCTGCAGCGATACTGCAACGGAGGATTCTTCCGAGTCCAAGAAGAGCAGCGTTGAAGAGCAGACCAGTTCTGAGGAGAAGAGCACCGAGGCTGAAAGCGCGGATGCAAGTACTGATGCAAGTACTGCTGCAAGTACTGCTGCCGGCACCGAGGAGAGCTCCGGCGAGGTTGAGAGCAGTTCGGCCGAGGAAACCTCACAGGCAGGGCCCGTAGGCGGAAATGAGGATCTTGTTGCCGCATATGCCGAGGAGCTGAAGAATTTTACCATGGAGGGTAAGATGATCTCCATGAAGATGAACATGGCAAGCCAGGGACTTGACGTGGACATTGAGATGAAGATGGGATCCACAGATGACGTTTCTTATCTTTACATGGGAGTTCCCGTAAGCGGATCTGCCGCAAGCAACTGCATCGAGATGTACTTCCTGAAGGATTCCTCCGCATATCTTAAGATGAATGCGGCAGGCCAGGAAACAATCTACAAGACCGCCAATCTGGATCAGGAGACCGCTGACGAGATGAACCTTGCCGGGAGCTTTAGCAACGTGACGGGCGGCATTAGTGACCAGACTGACAACATGGAGTATTTTGGTCAGGAGAACGTGGACGGCACAAATTACGACGTTTGCAAGGTAAAGGAAGCGGAAGGCGTTGACGAGATGTACGTTTACTTTAACGTTATGACAAAGCAGATGGAGCGCATTAAGGCCGTTGAGGATGGACAGACCGTTATGATGCAGATCATTCCCATGGAAGTAAAGGGAGTTCCCGCCGGCTTTGAGTCTGCGGTTGAGCAGGATGGCGAGACCTTTGCCATGACCATGATGATGGGTATGGTAAACCTGTTCTATGGCGCTGGCGGCATTAACCTTGACTGATCAGTCAAATGCGGAAAGCTTTGACGAAGCATAAGTGAAAAAACAGGGGAGGCACCGTGGAAGCATGGCGCCTCTCTTTTTCATCTTTAGAAAATCTTTGCTTTTTTCTGTAGGGAATCTTAGGAATAAGGTATATAATGGACTTATGAAAATGGGGGAAATGCCATGGATAAAAAGTATAGTATTTTGATCGTGGAAGATGACAAGGAGATTCGGGACGGCATAGAGATTTTTCTGCATAACCAGGGCTACGAGGTCTATAAGGCAGCCAATGGCCTTGAGGGTCTGAAGATCGTGCAGTCCGCAGAGATTCATTTGGCCGTCCTGGACATTATGATGCCCGTAATGGACGGCGTGACCATGCTCATGAAGGTGCGCAGCCTTGGATATGAATTCCCGGTATTGATGCTGTCGGCGAAATCCGAGGAAGTGGACAAGGTGGTAGGACTAAACATGGGAGCGGACGATTACGTAACAAAGCCTTTTACGCCATTGGAACTCCTTGCAAGGATCAATTCCCATCTTCGCCGTTATGAAAAGTATCTGCAAGTGACAAGTGACGAAGAACAGAAGGGTGATGAGACGATCCTGCGCCTTGGCGGACTGGAACTGAATGAAGAGACGGTACAGCTTCTGGTGGACGGGGAGCCGGTGAAGCTTACGCCCATGGAATTTCGCATTGTGCAGCTTCTCATGAAGAACCCGGGAAGAGTATTTTCGGCAGACGAGATTTATGAGCGGGTATGGAATGAGAAGGCGGTAAATACGGATACCATTATGGTTCACGTCCGGAACATTCGTGAGAAAATTGAAGTGGATCCCAAGAATCCCCGTTACCTGAAGGTGGTATGGGGCGTTGGTTATAAAATGGAGAAGCAATAAACCATGAAACAATTTTGGAATTGGAAAACTGCATTGACGGGCGTCCTGACGGCGCTGGTGCTGGCGGTGGCGGTTACCATTGCTTTTTTTGCGTATTCCCATTACGTGGGGAAGCCTTCGCTTCAGGGTTATTCGGTTGAATTGAAGGAGGGGGAGGACGCAACCATTACCGTGAACGTGGACGGTCAGGATGGCAAGACGTACCGGAGCTATACGCCTTCCATTGAGGAGATCAAGAAGCTCTTTGGATATCATTACGTGCTCTATAAGGAGCTTTGCGATAATCGTCTGGTCAGGAAGGGCGGGGAACCATATCTTCAGTACCGGGATCTGCTCTTTTCCGATTCGCAGGATTTGGAGTTCCCCTCTGCTTTTAGCGAGGAGGAGCAAAAGACGATCCAAGGCATTTACGATGAGTACGTAGAACAGGTGCGGAGCCAGGTGGAGGAACAGCTTCAGGAGATCGAGGGTAGATTTGCGGAGTTTAATTCCCAATATGATTACTGGATCGTGGATCGGCAAAATCCCAAATATATACTGACCAATGCGGAAAATGCGGATCTGTCACAATTCCCCTCGGAAAATTATGCGTTTATTTATGAAGTGGATTATGACGAATACGGCGTGCCCTCCATTCCGGAGAAACCTCTGATGACGGGATCTCCCGAGGCTCTCCGAAAGAACGTCAATACCGTATTGCATGA
>ONSO01000086.1 GCA_900320485.1 uncultured Lachnospiraceae bacterium
GTGGTACCAGATAGGTAATTTCATTGGTAACACGGACAAAGCCCAAGGCTCAAAAGCATGATGATTGCGGGTGCTTTTGGGCCTTTGGGCTTTGGACTCTGACTCCGTCATTTTCAAGGTTCGAATCCTTGTAGCGCTGCTTACGCAGAACCGCATTTGGTTCTGCGTTTTTTATGAAATGAAGGACGTGACGAAGGTCACGCATTAAGGGAGCTGATGATCAGCTCCTTTTTTTGTTGCCTGAAAAGTCTGTAAAATAAGGCGCTTGGTCAAATTACAATCGTTCCCTGCAATATAGGGCTGGGATTCCTGATCCTGGAGACGGCACTGGTGACCTACTTTGCGGAACCGCTGTCAAGGCTGCCAATACCGTTGTGGGGAGTTCACGCGGTGGCACTAGTAGGCTGGATTGGTTTTTGGGTTTTTCTTCGAAAAAATTGGGAAAAATAGTTATACGGATGAGCTGAAGCTTTGCTGGAATAAGATGAAGAGTCTAATGTATTAGGCTCTTCATTTTTTCGAAAAGTAAATTTAAAATTTTTAACTTTTTTTGTGACCTTTTTAATTTATAATGGTAGTAGATGGATGAAAGGCCTTTGAATACTTAAGAATGAGGTGCACTGATGGAAGATAAGCTGATAGTGGAACTATACTGGCAAAGAGATGAGTCGGCGATAAGCGAATCAGAAAGAAAATATGGACGATACTGTTTTTCCATAGCGAATGGCATCCTGCGAAATGATGAAGATTCCGAAGAATGCGTGAATGACACGTTTTTGGGTGCGTGGAATGCCATGCCACCACACAAGCCTGAGATTCTGGCCACGTTTCTTGGAAAAATAACCAGGCGTCTGTCTTTGAAAAAATGGCGGGGCAAAACTGCGGATAAGAGGGGCGGAGGAAACACTCAGCTTTCTCTGGATGAGTTAGAGGATTGCATACCGTCGGGACAAAGCATTGATGAAAAGATAGAAGCAACTGAACTGACAGAAATACTAAATGATTTTCTAAAGACATTATCGACGGATGAACGGCGCGTCTTTGTGCGACGATATTGGTTCTTTGACGGCATCAGTGAGATCTCGTCTAAATATGGTTTTGGTGAAAGTAAAGTAAAGATGATGCTCAAGCGCACGAGAGACAAGCTTTTGCTGCGCCTTCAAAAGGAGGATGTTTTTATATGAAATCTGATAAACTTCAGGACGCCATCGGCGAAGTAAATGATTTTTACATTCAGGATGCTGAAAAAAAAGTTACGAGAAAGAAAAATGCATGGTTTGGATGGATTGCCGCTGCGGCATGCGTTTGCCTGCTGATTGGCATGGTATATGTTAACTTGCGACAGAGAGTTTCAGAGCCACCCGTTACTGCGACTGATCTTCCCAAAATAACTCTGCCGGAATATATTACGGGCGGCATGGGATTTGAAGCAAAGATGTGCTATGATGCCAAGGAACTCGATAACGGAAATCCCTGGAATAAGAAAATGAAACTTAAGACTCTGCCGGTGTTTAAGAATGGCAGTTATGATCCTTCCGGAGCAGGCATTCCGATTGGCTTTGATGAGGCCACTTTAAAGACGAGACTTGAAGATGCGGCAAAGTCGCTTGACTTGGATCTTACACAGGCTGAAATCGAAGTGCAACGCATCGATGAGGAGG
The DNA here is from genome assembly GCA_900320485.1 of uncultured Lachnospiraceae bacterium. Lineage (GTDB taxonomy): Bacteria > Bacillota > Clostridia > Lachnospirales > Lachnospiraceae > Acetatifactor. Next base: position 1,662 of record ONSO01000086.1, read on the forward strand.
AAGTGGCGGAAAATGGCGCTGAGGAGGATGCCGTTTATGGCATTTGTGCTTCTACGGATGAGTGGAGACTGACGGTGGAAGCGAACGGATTTACCAGAATTCATTTTTTGAAGGGATGTCAGCTCCCTGAACAATATCATTTTACCAGGACAAAGTCCACGGATCAGGAAACGGAAGATGCCATGAAGTATCTTATCAGCGAATTTGCTTCTTTCCTTTCGTTTGACAATCCGCAGATCGTCCTCGGCGGAGAGTATTATTCTGACGGGGAATACTTCCGTAAATGTTTGGTGTATGATTGCGTGGCGGCAGAGGAAGAAAAGATTTTGAATTATCATTTCCGTCATGCGAAGTTTACCCCAGATTTTGACGGCAATCTTTCAATGATTGATGTTTATGATGAGCTGACGAATGCGGAGAAAATTGGTGATTACCCCATCATATCGGAGAAAGAAGCGACGCAAAAACTTCTTAATGGACAGTATCAGACGAGTGTTTCAGAGAATGTACCAGGGAAGAAATATATTGTAAAGACTGAACTGGTTTATATTACGGGTCCCTTGACGGAAACCTTCCTTCCGTACTATCGTTTTTACGTAGAGTTACCTGATACCAGCGATTACACGATGGCTGAAGGGCTGAAAATGTATGGGGCGTATTATGTTCCGGCCATACCGGATGAGTGTATTTCCAATCTGACAATTTATGACGGCCGAATAAACTAGATTGTTATAATGTGAAATGCGAATGGCCTAGAGAGCCAACGGATGAAGAGTAGACTTAAGTTGATTATCGAATGGTATCTTTACAAAGAAGATGAATATGATAAGCTTGAGCTATGCGCCGATCGAAAGAGGATGGAGGAGAAGGTTGGGATAGCCCTTGCGGGACGGGAAAACGTCAACGACGGGGAGCCAGCAATGACGGAGGAGGACAGGGAGACACTTGAACCGCTTTCGGATGACGACATACCCTTGTACAGAATTGCTTATGCGGAGGCAAGAACCTACTTTTCCGGGGACAAGTCATTAGATGATGTCACTCAAGTCATTCAGAAACGGGCGACGCTGTATTTACAGGAGAAGTAAATTGAAAACATGTCGCAGAATCATTAAATGATCACAGCAGTGGTACCAGATAGGTAATTTCATTGGTAACACAGACAAAGCCCAAGGCTCAAAAGCATGATGATTGCAGGTGCTTTCGGGCCTTTGGGCTATGGACTCTGACTCCGTCATTTCAAGGTTCGAATCCTTGTAGCGCTGCTTAAGCAGAATCTTTGGATTCTGCTTTTTTTGTTATGGGGATTTGGAAAGGCACTTTTTTTGTTATGGGGATTTGGAAAGGCACAGTTTGTCTTCTTTTGAAATTCTTTTGCAGAAAATTGTCCTAGAATGGAGAGGCGTTACGAAACGGAGAAGCCTTATGTGAGATTGTTAACGTAAGTGGAGTAGAGGGATTAATAAATCTTTGTGCAAGAGAGGAGGCTGGAGAAGTCATTATTGGATATCCGACTAAGAATGATGCGAGGCATTTGCTTTCTGAACACGCTTAAACCGTTAGGAATCATCTTAAACAAATCTTAAAGAACCTTAATCACCTCTTAAAGGACGTGGGCGCAAACTGATGCTATAGTAAAGATAAGGATCAGAGGCAGGTCACGGAAGGGGGAGAGGAGTTTGCGTTGCTCAGGACATAAAAGAATTATAGTCAACTTGATTTTGCTAACTGTACTTTTTCTTTGCGGATGTTACAGTGGAAATAACCAGACGGCAGTGATGAACGAACACACGCAGGTAGAATCATCTTATGAATTTCTAGACAAGGAAAATCTTGCGTGGGAAGACAATACCATGGATGATTGGCAGGCTGTCATTAATGTTCAAGTGAAAGAACTAAAGGCTGATGGTGAGCAATTAGGTGGGAACATGACATGTTTTGTCTGTGAAGGAGGCGCCGTTAGGTTTAAGAATCATCTGCTCGGTTCTAATAAAACAGACTGGAGTGGAGTTAATGGAGTTACTGCATCTGGAGAGGAATTCGCGAAAGAAATAACAGTTGGTTCTAACCGTGGAAGCATGCAGATCGATTATTTGGGCCCAATTTCAGGGAAAAAAGGGTATGTTGCCTTTGCAAACGAATATGATGAGGAATACAATGTCACGGGAAATTTGTTTTATATGCTGGATGCGGATTTTAGAAAGACTCAGGAGATATCAACCAAAATTCCCGTGACGAATAACCCAATGGCAATTATGGGCGACGCAATGGGAAATGTTCACGTTATATATCGAGAGAAGGCATCAGATCATTCTAAATATGATGTTTTTTCAAATACAGGTGAACGGGTATTTGAGACATATGGAGATTATGTGGGACTTCGCATGTTTTGCAATGGTCAGGTTGTTGCATGCGAAGAGATAATAACTGGTAATTCTGTGGAAGGTGAAAGGATAGTTAAGGTTGATCTGGAAAAGAAATTGCTTATGGAAATAGGCGTGTTGAACAATAAGATTATCCGTGATGAAACAGACATGAAAGAATATTCCTCTTTTTACGTGACGGCTTTTAGTGAGAATGGGCTGGCATGGTGCGGGAGGGAGGGATTATATCTTTGTGATTCAAAAGGCGAAAATACTAAGTTGGCGTATCGATGGTCGAATCATGGTATAGTCATGTCACAATGGAGTGTGATAGGACTTTATGCAACGGAAAACGATACAATTGCTATACTTTATCGTGATAACGGCGGATTACGTTATACTTTGCTAAAACCAACCATACAAAAGAAAGAAGTTATGTCAATTACATTTGCTGTTACGTCCTTTGATAAGGATGCTTACGTTCAGGCGGCAGCTGATTTTAATAGAATGTATCCTGCATACAATGTAGAAATTAAGGATGATTTTGATAAAACTAATTTGCTTACGCAACTTGGAGCGGGAACAGGACCGATTCTTGTTGATACTCGGCTTACGGGATTTGATGAATTAGAAAAGCTTTGGCAACCACTTGATGAATTTTTGGAGATGTCTGGCATAGCGGATGAGATTTTTCCGGAAACATTAGGTTTTGGAAAGATAGGAGAAAAAACATACGGAATAGTATCTCATTTTTTTATTCAAACATTAGTTTCGAGCGATTCTGAACTGCGAGATTGGGACTATGCCAGTTTCTTAAATAACGTAGAAAAATCTGAAGGAGCGGTATTTACGGCTGAATGGTTTCATGCGCCATCTGATGAAAGAGCGTATTATTTTAATGTTTTTATTAATGGATTGGATGATAATGCATACTTTGACGTTGATCAGGATACCACTATTTTTGGGACGACTGAGTTTGAACGCATGTTACGTCTTTCATCAAAAGCAGAAAATTGTCCTGGAATGGAGAATGGAGAGACATTACGAAACGGAGAAGCCTTATGTGAGATTGTTAACGTAAGTGGAGTAGAGGGATTAATAAATCTTCGTGCAAGAGAGGAGGCTGGAGAAGTCATTATTGGATATCCGACTAAGAATGGTGCGAGGCATTTGCTTTCTGCGCCTAGTCCAATTGCCATTCGAAGAACGGCAACGGATGAAGAAAAGAAAATCGCATATACATTTCTCAAGGTTCTTTTATCCTATGAGACGGCAGCTGCATCTGTTAAGGGAAATTCATATTCAAAATACAGTGTTCGGAAAGATGTTTTGGCAGAGCAGTTCGAAGATTATGCACATATGCAAGCTGCAAATATGGAATAGATATTACCATGCCAAAAGTAGATAGCGATAAAGAAATAGGTTTTTTTGAAGAATTGCTTCGAAATTCGGCTGTTCGAAAGTATTTCCCGAAAGATTTGCAGAATGTTTTTGACGAAGAAATAGGCGATTATCTGAAAGGCCATATTAATGAAAAAGTTCTTTCTGAACACTTGAATGATCGTGTTTGGCTGTACTTGAAGGAAATAAAATGACCTTGAGAAAGGGTAATATAATGCGGAAAGGCGTTAGGCGTTAGGAATAATCTTAAACAAATCTTAAAGAACCTTAATCACCTCTTAAAGGACGTGGGCGCAAACTGATGCTATAGTAAAGATAAGGATCAGAGGCAGGTCACGGAAAGGGGAGAGGAAAATGAGATTGAGAACTGTCAGGAAGGGGTTTCTGCTTATCTTGATCATGGCATTGTGTTTGTTTGCATGCGCATGTCAGAAGAAGGAAGGGGCAAAGGAGGAGACGGGCGCAACGGCTTCGGAATACGTGCAGCAGGATTACGATGCTGACTTTCGGGCTTTCAGCGGGGAAGACGGAAGTGAGCCGTATAATGCGAGGCTTGGCGGAAAGTATTTGTGGTACAGAGCCTATGACGAGGCCGGCGGCACGTGGATCGTGAAGAGAGAGGACGCGGAAACAAACGAGGTCAAGGAATTTTTCCGATGGGATGGCGAGGAGAAGGAAGGAGAGCTTTGGAGCGTTCATGCCTTAGACGTGATGAAGGACGGGCACGTGTTTGTGCTGTATGGATGTCATGAAGCGGTGGAAGGCGGAAGCTTGCCGAGCGCCAAAAAGTACGTGTTGGAAGAATTTGAAGTAAACGAAGCCGGTACGGGGAAAAAGTGCAACGCCTGGCCCGTGGATGATGGAGCGGTGCCGGAGAGCCTGTATTTTGCACGGATGACGGTAAGCGGCGAGGGCAACGTTTGTCTTGAGACACAGGGGAGCCTGATACTGTTATCGGAAGGAAAGAAAGCGGGCGAAATCAGGCTGGAGAATGGCACTTACGTCCAAGGGTTTGCCAGGGCAACGGATGGCACGCCGTACGTCCTGCTGCTGAAAGGCTTTCAGACAAGCGTGTGTAAGATCGATTTCCGGACGGCGTCGCTGGAGACTTTGGAAGGATTTCCGGAGCGGGTAAATGGCATTGCGGAAAGCTATGGGACCCTGCCTTCAGGCGTAGAAAATGGACTTTTATATGCGGATGAAGATGGGCTTTTCTGTTTTGACTTAACGGCTAAGAATTCCTGTAAGCTGATCGCCTGGTCTGACGTTGGCGTACGGGGACAGGAGGTCAGGGAAGTCAGCTATGTTGGAGAAAAGGCATATATTTTTTCCTTGGCTTCGGGGGAAGGAAAAAAGGGAGAGTTTGCGGTTCTGAACCCGAGGAATGAAGCGGAGGGGGCGGAAAAAAGTACCGGGCCTAAGAGCATAAAACTGGCGGTCATCCATAAATATTCCGCACTGTCAAAGCTGGTTTCTGACTATAACAGGTCTCAAAAGAACTATCGCGTTGAGGTTGTGGAATATGGAAAGGACACACATTCATCTCAGGAATGGCAGGACGTGGCAAACCGCATGATGGCGGACGTGCTGGGGGAGGAGCCTCCGGACGTCATGGATCTTTGTCCATTTGCATTGGCTGGATTGGATCCTTCCCTGGAAGATCTCATGGAGAAGGAGTACGTGGAGGATCTTTTGCCGTATTTGGAGCGCAGTACCAAGGTATCCAAGGAGGATTTTGAACCAAAGATTTTGGAGATATTTTCATGTCCCAAGGGGCTTCCCGCAATTCCAACCTCCTATGCTATTTCCACGGTCATTGTACCGGCAGGAGAGTTTAGCGGGGACATGGGCTGGAAGGTCTCTGACCTGATCGCATATGATAAAGCGCATCCCGATCTGGATCCCGTCGAAGGATGTAGTTCCTGGCAGGCCTATTTCTTTTGCATAAAGCCCAATATCCCTTCCTTTGTGGATTGGGACAAGAAGGAGGCACACTTTGACTGTGCTGAGTTCCGAGAGATGATGGAATATGCGCATTCCTTCCCGGCTCCGGAGGGGATCATTCCCGCGAATGCCTATTCGGAGAATCAGTTTTTGGCAGAGGTCCGCGTGAATAGCCTTTTGGGAATCCAGACCGTCACACGGCGTTATTTTGGGAAAAATGCAAAGATTCAAGGGTATCCTTCGGTGGACGGAAGGCCGCTTTCCATTCTTGATCAGGACGCTGACAGTATTGCCCTGGCCATTTGTAAAAGGAGCGGCGAGAAGGAGGGAGCCTGGGATTTTGTGGAATACGTACTGACGCATGGCACGGACGTGAATAGTTACGTCTTTGGAGGGATTCCCACAAATAAAAAGATCCTGGAGGAAAACTGGGAGAAGCTGGCTGCGGAAGACGGTCCCCTGAAAGGAATGATCCAGTCCATGCCCGGAACGGATCTCGGTTCATTCAACGTAGATCCTTTTGGAGAGGAGGAACCGGAGAACTGTATTTTCATTCATCCGTTGTCGGAAGGTGACAGAAAGACGCTGCAGGATCTCCTGGACAGCGCGCAGACGTACGATCAAGAGACGCAAAAGATCTTAAGGATTGTATTGAGTGAATGCAAGGAGTACTTTAATGACCGAAAGACTTTGGACCAAACCATAGAGGCCATTCAGGGAAGAGTCTCTCTGTACTTAAAAGAATAAAAAGCCTGAAAGGGGAGACGCCGCGGAAGCGTTTCCTCTTTTTTTGACGTTTTCATTGTATATCATCCCCAAATGCGATAAAATAGTTACAATCCGAGCAAAGCGAGGATATGCCAAAGGACATGCAGTTGCAAGTTCTGTTTGCGATCCGAAGGAGGAAAAATGCCAAAGAATTATCGTTGTCCGGGATGTGGAAATACCGTGGAGTTTTTCCCGGAAACCGGGAAAATGTACTGTGCCTATTGCGGGAATACGGTAGACGTAAAAGAACTGGCAGAAAAAGAAAATAAAAAAGCAGAGCAAAAAGAAGATCACGAAAAGGTGACGGAAGCGGAAAAACTTAAGGAGCGCAAGCGCCCCACCATTCAGATGCAGATCCTGCATTGTAAGTCCTGCGGCGCGGAGCTTGCGGTGAATGACGTGGAGGCTTCTTCCTTTTGCGCTTATTGCGGGCAGGCCACGGTGGTTTTGGACCGCGTGGATGAATATCTGCGGCCGGATTACGTCATGCCTTTTTCGGTGACGAAGGATCAGGCCGAGTCCACCATCCGGGCTAAGATCTCGTCGGGATTTTACGTTCCGGATGAGATCAAGCATTTCGAGATAGAAAAGCTTCGCGGGATTTACGTGCCGTTCTGGCTGTATGACGTGTATTACGGGGACGAGCAGTATTGGAAATATACCGTAAAACGCGGGAAATCCTCCGTGACGAGGTATAGCTACAGATTGGCGGAGAGTGAATATCATCAGATGACCCTGGACGCGTCAAAAAATCTGAATGACAATTCCTCCCAGAGGCTTGAGCCATATCACGTGGAAGGACTCCGGGAGTTTGAACCCATGTATCTTTCCGGCTTTTACGCGGATCGTTTTGACGTGGGACTGGATGATACAAGGGGACTGGCCTTTTCCCGCGCAAAGGAAATGTTTGACGCGGAGGTGAAGCGTACAATACAGCATTCGGGCACCAAAATGGTCTATTCCCATCCCGTCACCAAGGTGACGGATACGTCCTATGCGTTGTTGCCCGTGTGGTTTTTGACCTTCCGCAATGAGGGATTTCCCTACACGGTACTGGTAAACGGACAGACGGGAAAGATGGTGGGCGCGGTGCCCTGCGTCAAGGCAAAGGCATGGGCTACGTTTGTCATTTTGGCCGTTTTGCTCTGTGCAGTCCTGACGCCCCTTGGCGCCGTGCTCATGCACGGATTGTTCCGGCTTGAGGGGAAGGACAGCGGGAAGATGATCGCTTATGCATTAACGGGTGCTGCTCTGGCGATCGCGTGGTTTTGGTCAAGGGCCATCCGAAAGTATAAGGCCTTTAAGGAAAGCGTTGCACTGACCAGATCCGGCACAACGAGCCGTTTCGTAAGAGAAAGGCAGGGAATGTGATGGGATATGTAATTGGGGCCATTTTTGGCCTGGCATTGGGACTTGGAATTGCATTTTACGTGACCATAAGCCTGGTGAAAAACTCAAACGACGTGGGGGATTCCAAGGGAACCCTCAGGGATTTTGGTACCATGAACGTGATCAGCGCGCAGGATAACCTGAATTCCTGTAAGCCTTCGGGACGCGGAGATTATATTTTGAGGCAAAGATGCCCGGGGGAGAGAAATTTGAATAGGGAAAACATGCCGTAACGTAAACGAGGAGCCGCGGGGCGAAGCAACGCGGGGATGGACACAGGTGGCGGATTTAGGGAAATGAAAAGTGAGGTAGAGAAGTGAAGAAGAATGGCTGCGTGCCGGTCGGCGCGACGGAAATGGATTACGTTGCCTTTGGAAGCGGGGAGAAAAGGCTGGTGGTGATTCCCGGCCTGTCGGATGGACTTGCCACGGTGAAGGGGAAGGCGCTGCTTCTGGCTCCGCCCTTTAAGAAATTCTTTAAAGACTATACGGTTTATATGTTCAGCAGGAAAAATGAAATGCCGGAGGGGTATTCCATTGAGGACATGGCGGACGACCAGGTGACGGTCATGCATGCCCTTGGAATCGAAAAAGCTTGCATTCTTGGGGTTTCGCAGGGTGGCATGATCTCGCAGGCGATTGCCATCCGCCATCCGGAGGTGGTGGAAAAACTGATTCTGGCCGTGACGGCGCCAAATGCAAGCGAGGTGGCGCGCAAGGTGATATCGGGCTGGATCGACGTGGCGCGGCAGGGAGACCACGTGACGCTTATGGTGGACACGGCGGAAAGAATGTATTCTAAGGCTTATTTGGAGAAAAACCGCAAATTGTTTCCGCTGCTGGCAAGAGTTACAAAGCCAAAGAGCTATGACCGGTTCCTTAAAAACGCGCAGGCGATCCTTCAGTTCGACGTAAGGGAGGAGCTTCCAAAGATCAGCTGCCCCACGCTGATCCTTGCGGGAGAGGATGACAAGACGGTGGGAAATGAGGCGCCTTCGCAGCTTCAAAAAGGGATCGCCGGGAGCAGGCTTCACGTCTATCAAGGCCTGGGCCATGGGGCCTATGACGAAGCCAAAGATTTTTACGACAGGGTATTAGACTTTTGCAACTCGTAACATTGAATTTTCGCGGCATGACATGTTATACTTACGTAAGGGGAAACGGTTATTATTGGTTTAGAAAGAAGGAGCAGAAATGGATAACAGACCTAGATCTAGAGGAAAAAACGTGCTTGGAGGGAGCGGAAGCGTTCATAAGCGGGGAAGCGGCCTGGGAACGGGCCCGGTGGGAACCACAAATGGAAGGCGTCCCTCGGGAGGAGGCTACAGACCTTCCGGCAGCAGTTCCTCCGGCGGATACGGCGGCGGAGGCGGCTTTGGAAAAATCATAGGCCTTGTGGCAGTCGTGGCCGTGATCTTTATTGGATTTAAGATGTTTACGGGCGGTGGATCCGGCAATAACGCCCTGTCTGACATTCTTGGCGCCGTGGGCGGCGGAAATGTCTCCAACGTAGCCAACGTTCTCACGGATCTTACGCAGGGAGCGGGAAACGTTGCGGATGAGTTTCAGATCGGCTCTCAGGGAACCGGAAATTGGCGGCCTGAGTCGTCCAGCCTGAATACCAGGGTGGCAACGGGATCCAGAGCAAAGTATACCGAGATCAAAGGAAACGGCCAGGACGTGGTGACGCTGATGGTGTATCTTTGCGGTACGGATCTGGAGTCCAAGCACGGCATGGCAACGGCAGACCTTCAGGAGATGATGAAGGCGGATTTCGGCAGCAACGTAAATCTTATTGTTTATACCGGCGGCTGCAAGAAGTGGACAAACAACGTAGTCAGCAGCAACAAGAATCAGATTTATCAGGTGAAGAACGGGAAGCTGGTCTGTCTTGAGAAGGACATGGGAAGTGATTCCATGACAAAGCCTGCAACCCTGACAAAGTTTATTCAGTACTGCACCAAGAATTATCCCGCCAACAGGAACATGCTGATCTTTTGGGATCACGGCGGCGGCTCTCTTTCCGGCTATGGCTATGACGAGAAGAACGCCTCCAGCGGTTCCATGGGGCTTGGAGAGATCAACGACGCCCTGAAGGCAGCCGGCACAAAGTTTGATTTCATCGGTTTTGATGCCTGTCTGATGGCAACGCTGGAAAATGCGCTGATGCTTTCGGACTACGCGGATTACGTGATCGCTTCCGAGGAGACGGAGCCCGGCGTGGGCTGGTACTACGTAAACTGGCTGACGGCCCTTGGAAAGAATACCTCCATGCCGACCATTGAGATCGGTCAAAAGATCGTGGATGACTTTGTGGAGGTGTGTGACAGAAGGTGTAATGGCCAGAAGACTACTCTTTCCGTAGTTGACCTGGCGGAACTGGAACATACGGTTCCGGATAAGCTGACGGCCTTTGCGTCCGCAGCCAGCCAGATGATCGAGAACAATAATTATCAGGCAGTGGCTGATGCCAGATATAATACCAGAGAATTTGCCCAGTCCTCAAGGATCGATCAGGTGGATCTGGTTCATTTGGCACAGAATCTGGGAAATTCCGAGGGCAAGGCTTTGGAGAATGCCGTTTTGGAGGCGGTCAAGTATAACCGGACCTCCGCAAACATGAGTCATTCCAACGGTATTTCCATTTACTTCCCGTATAAGAACAAGAACAAGGTAAGCTCCGCCGAGGCAGAGTACAAACAGATCGGCATGGATTCCGAGTATACCAAGTGTATCCGCGCCTTTGCCAGCATTCAGGGCGCAGGCCAGGCATACGCAAGCCAGAATGCGGGTTCTGCCTCCGTTGGCTCTCCTTTGGGATCCCTGATCGGAAGCCTGATCTCCGGCGGCGTATCCGGTTCCGCGGGAAATCTTTTGGAGGGCCTGACCTCAAGCCAGCAATCCTACGTGACCAATCATTCCCTGGACAGTTCCCAGCTTGTCTGGAAGCGTGGAGCCGGCGGAAAATACGTGATGAGCCTTTCCGAGAGCCAGTGGAAGCTTGTAAAGGACCTGGATCTGAACGTATTTGTGGATGACGGAGAGGGTTATATCGACCTTGGACTGGATAACGTGTTTGACTTTGACGAAAATGGCGAACTGATCGGCGATTATGACGGTACCTGGATGTCCATCAACGGCCAGATTGTGGCATATTACCGCCTTGATTCGGTAGAAGAGAGAAATCATTATTCGGACACGGGTTACGTGCCCGTGATGATCAACGGGACAAGGGCTGAGCTGATCCTGGTGTTTGATGATGCGAGACCCAATGGTTATATTGCGGGAGCACGCGACGTATATAAGAGTGGTGAGACGAACGTCGTGGCCAAGAACCTCACGGAGCTTAAGCCCGGCGACCAGCTGGACTTCCTCTGCGATTATTACACATACTCCGGAACCTATAAGGATACTTATTATTTGGGCGATCCCATGATCTATGACGGAAATGCCGTGATCGGAAACCTGAACATAGGCACGGATAAGGTTTCCGTGACCTACCGGCTCACGGACATTTATCAGCAGCAGTATTGGACGCCGGTTGTGCCGTAAATTCAGCAAATTTAATGAATTTATGGAAAATTTCTGTATTTACTTGAACAAAAGGCGTAAATGATATATAATATATTTTGCGGAGAAGTAAGGAAAGATCCGCAAAGTATGTGCTGTGCAGGCTAGTTTTGGGAGGTATTCAATGATTGTACGTGGTATTATATGTGAACCTGGAAAACCTCCGATGGAAGCGGAGGTTGAAACTCAACTGTTAAGTACCGTAATGGGAGAAAACCGTTTATTGTTGCGGCCTTTTAAGGACAGAAACGTGGGTGTTGTGGTGAATGAGAATTATGCGAATGACAGTACCGGTTTGGAATATAACAGGAGCGTAGGCGGACTTTTTAAGAGTACTACGATCTACGGCAACATGTTTGTTGCAGGCTTGGAAGTTGATGGATCCCTCCTGTCTTTGAATGATCAGCAGATCAAGCTGTACATGAAGCAATTGTCAAGATAAAGTCGTTAATAAAAGGTTTTGGAAAGAGGCAACCGAGCGGTTGCCTCTTTTTTTCGCCTTTTTTATTAGTAAAATTGTAAAATGCACCAGCAAATTCATCATCGAAATCTTTAATATATTGTTTTACTACATCTCCAACTTTTTCATCTCTATAATTTTTTATTTTGATACAATCATCGACTAAAAATATTCTTTT
>ONSO01000022.1 GCA_900320485.1 uncultured Lachnospiraceae bacterium
TCCCGTAGGAGTTTGGGCCGTGTCTCAGTCCCAATGTGGCCGTTCACCCTCTCAGGCCGGCTACTGATCGTCGCCTTGGTGGGCCGTTACCTCACCAACTAGCTAATCAGACGCGGGTCCATCGCATGCCGATAAATCTTTTCACACTGATTCATGCGAATCCGTGCGCTTATGCGGTATTAGCAGAAGTTTCCCTCTGTTGTCCCCCTGCATGCGGCAGGTTACCCACGCGTTACTCACCCGTCCGCCACTAAGTTACGATCACTAGGTTTCACGTAACTCCGTTCGACTTGCATGTGTTAAGCACGCCGCCAGCGTTCATCCTGAGCCAGGATCAAACTCTCAATAAAAGTTTTCTCCAGCTCAAACTCTCAATAAAAGTTTTCTCCAGCGCAGATTCATCATCTGGCTTACTGTTTTGTTTAGGTTTTTGTTCTCTGAAATCTCAGACAACCGGAACTTGGAACTTGCGCTCCTCGTACCGTTCGAGAATTCGAAGGCAGAGCCTTCTTCATCCCGTTCGGTTTTGCAATGCTTCGCATTGTCCGTTCGATTTTGCCTTGCGTCTCGCGAGCAAGCTCGCATCCGCTCCTCAAAATCGTCCGGTCGCGCTTCGCGCTTCAAAACCTTTATCTGGAATCTTTCAGGGTTGCATTACTGTTTATTTATCAAGGTGCTGTGATGTCGTAAGTTCCTTGCGACAGCTTAACCATAATACCACGGCTATCTGAACTTGTCAACATCTTTTTTTTCGACTTTTCAGTCTTTTTTGAAAAAAATTTCTCCACCGCTTTTGGCGGTGGAGTTTTATAATACCACGTTGTAGCTTTATTTGTCAATGCCCCGTAGTGGATTTTATTTGATTTTTTTATCAATAATAATATCTTCTCCAGTTTTCCACTACGTTTGTGGCCTCTTCCACGCTCAATCCGGTGATCCTGGCAAGCTCCTGTGCTGCAAATACCTTCTCCTGGCCCTGAATGCACTGGTTCACGTGTGCCAGCTCCGCCTTGGCGTAACTTACGCCGTTGATGATCACGTAAGTCTGCTCTGCAGCCTTATTGATGGCCTTGTTCTCGCTGCGCATTCCAAATACAAACATGATCCCGCCCGCAAGGAACATAATGACCCCGACAAACAGGAAAGTCACCATACTCTTAGGATTTGCAAGCGTATCCAGATAATAAGGCAGCGCTTCCTTCTTCATTTCCTCGTCAGAATCGAACCACTCCGCCTTCTTGAACGTATTGTAGTAATACCCCTGCATTTCCTTGTTCATCTTCTTAAGGCATCCCGTTACCTTAATGGTAGTGTAATCGCCTGCCGGCTCAACCCCGTCATAATAATCATAGGTCTCTTCAACGATCTTGTCAAAAGTCTTATAATCCTTTTCATTTACCTTAATGCCAATGTAGCGGAACTCGTCTCCCTCATGGGCAGGGATAATGTAATAAGACTCCTCATGGGTCTTCTTCCCGTTCTCCGTTGTGGTCTTTGTGGCATAAGAGCCATAAACCTCAAACACCTCCGCCGTCGCCATGTCGAAAAAACCGACTTCAGATACGTTTGTTTCATCCGCATACAGATCGACGGGCTTTTTCATTCCGGCAATGCCTTCCCTGAATCCAAAGATCGTCATCACGAGCCCCGCCAACGCCAACACGCCACCTAGTTTCTTTAACATTTTTCATCCTCCCGCATTTTTAAATGATTACGTTTCCCCGGAAACCTTAGAACCTTCGCAAAACCTCCCTAAGCCTTCTTTGCCAGGGATTCATACTTTGGCAGATAACTCAACAGCTTTTCGTACTCCGCCTCCTGAAACACGCACAAGGGCTTATCGGATTTCTCCGTCCCGTCGCTCTTAATGACCGCATCCACGTTGATCGGCATCTTCTCCCCCGCGATCTTAAAATTCAGGGTCACGCCATTTTTCCGCGTCTTAGTTTTTAGCTCCGTCTGGCTAAAGTTCACCGGAAGCTGATTCCTGACGTATAACCTTCCCTCTTTCTTAATGAAAGGGAAAATGATCAGCTCCTCCGGCGCGAATGCCAGAATATAGGGAAAATAGTAATACGTAGTGGAGCCTAAGTGCTGTTGAACCTTTGTGTAATAGCCCACGACGTAGGAATAATTCTCGAAAGCTCCCTCCATCACGTTTGCCATAAGATCCAGCATGTCCCGCTTGTCCGTGTTGTTTTCCCTTTGTCCGTCCCGGTACTTCTTTTGCTTTATGCCCCAAAAGACAAAAAATGCAATAAGCACCAGCACCATAATGGCGGCAAAGATCACTTCCAGCGTATCTCCCATGGTTTCCTCCCTCTTTCACTCATAAAATCCGGCTGCCTTCGGCATCCGTCGCTGCTTCGCAGCTTATGATTTTATTTCGTGTACGCTCGGGTGAAAACAAATGCCGCCTGTGGCGTCGCTTGTTTTCGCTCCCCGGCTACAAAAAAAGAGTGTTGACGAATCAACACTCTAACCTATTGGCAGAGAAAACGGAGAAAGAGGGATTTGAACCCTCGCGCCGGTTGCCCGACCTACACCCTTAGCAGGGGCGCCTCTTCGGCCTCTTGAGTATTTCTCCTCATCCGAACTTCGTCTCTACCAATATGCAACTAAGCGCTAACCCATAGCGCAAGTATCATTATACCTAAGGCTTTGCAATTTGTCAATCACAAAAAATAAAATTCCGTTCTCATGCGTGGATTCCCTGCAAGCCTATGTTACAAAAGAAAATATCCCTGCCACTGATTTCCAGCTTGAGTCATCCGGTTTTCCGGATCACTTTGTGGTTTCCCATTGTACGCCAGATGCCTTTTACTCATACTGCGCAATGGCTTCCACGATCCTGCGTTTTACCTCCGCAGCGATCTCCACTGTCTTCATGTCCTTGTATTCCTCGTAATACATGGGTTTTAGGTAGATCAGCTTCACGGTTACCCTCCGGATGGACTGTACGTCAAAAGGGATAAAGCAATTGATCAGTGCGCAGGGAACGATGGGACACTTGGCCTTCTGTGCCGCCTTAAAGCTTCCCGGCTTAAACTCCTGAACCTTATTTCCCTCGCGGCTCCGATGCCCCTCGGGAAAGATCAGGTAATTCCTTCCGCCCTTTACCTCTTCCGCGATCTGATTGATGACCTGCATGGACTGGCGCACGTCCTCCCTGTCCATGGCCAGGGTCCCCGTCGCCTGGATCACCTGCTTTAACAAAATAATGTTCTTGGCTTCTTTCTTGATCACCGCCGCAAAGGGTCTCGGGCTGGAGGCAAAAAAAGTAAGGGAATCGAAAAGGCCCTGATGGTTGGGATAATACATAAACCCGTCTTCCTTGGGTACGTTTTCCACGCCATAGACCTCCAGCTTGATATTCCCGCCCCAAATGGCCCTCTTGGCGATAAACTTTGCGATGCGGCATCCCGGTCCGTAATCGCCCTTATACGTCTTCGCCGCCCACCAAAGTCTCGCAAACATAAAGGGCACCAAAAGAATATTCATAATCACCATCAAAGCAATTCTCACGTGTTTTTCCCGCCTTGGCAATAAATTTTTCGGTGCAGGCCGCGTCCATGGATCAATCCCTGCAGTACGCCTTTACCGCCGTTTCGTACAGGTCATTCCCCTCGGCATCAATGACTACGATGACGGGGAAATCCTTTACGGTCAGCCTGCGGATGGCTTCCGTCCCAAGATCATCATAGGCAATGACCTCAGAGCTTATGATCGACTTAGAAAGCAGTGCCCCCGCGCCGCCAACGGCTGCAAAGTATACGGCCCCGTTTCTCACGATGGCATCCTTCACCGCCTGAGAGCGCTTTCCCTTTCCGATCATTCCCTTTAACCCAAGGTCTAAAAGCCCCGGAGCATATTTATCCATGCGGCTCGCCGTGGTAGGTCCCGCAGATCCGATGGGCCTCCCATCCCTTGCAGGTGAAGGTCCCATGTAATAAATGACGTTGCTCGTCATATCCATGGGCAGGGCCTCGCCCCTCTCCAGCGCCTCCTGCATTCTCTTATGCGCCGCATCCCTTGCAGTATAAATTGTTCCCGTAAGATATACGTAATCTCCCGATTTCAGGGATCTTGCATCCTCATCCTTCAAAGGTACCGTAATATGTCTGTCCATTGCTTCCGATGCTTTCTCCTTTTCTCATCAGCGGTCTCCCGCTCTTTCTCAGTTTCTTGCGTCTTTTCGCGGTCTCCCGCTCCTCCCGCGTTTTTCCTTTTCGCGGTCTCCCGCTCCTCCCGCGTTTTTCCTCTTCGCAGTCTCCCGCCTCTCCCGCGTTTTTGCCTCTTCGCGGTCTCCCCGGTCAGATCCCTAGGTGCTTTTTAGGGATCAGATTTCCCGGATCACGTGCCGGTTCACGTGACAGCAGATGTTGACCGCCACCGGCAATCCCGCAATGTGCGTGGGATACGTATTTACGTTCACCGCCATGGCAGTGGTGCTTCCCCCAAGGCCACCCGGGCCAATGCCGGTACGGTTGATCTTTTCCAGCATTTCCTCTTCCAGCTCCCGGACGTAAGGGATCTCTGACCGGACGTTAACGGGACGCGTCAGAGCCTGTTTGGCCATCAGTGCACATTTTTCAAAGGTTCCGCCGATGCCGACGCCGACTACCATGGGCGGGCAGGCGTTGGGCCCTGCATCCTTTACCGCCGTTAAAATGGCATTCTTAACGCCTTCGATCCCGTCTGCAGGCTTTAACATAAAGACCCTGCTCATGTTTTCGCTTCCAAATCCCTTCGGCGCCACGGTAATCTTCACCTTGTCTCCCGGAACGATGGAGTAATGGATCACGGCCGGCGTATTGTCCTTTGTGTTCTCCCTGAAAATGGGATCCCTGACAACGGATTTCCGAAGGAACCCGTCAACGTAACCCCTGCGCACGCCCTCATTTACGGCATCCTCCACGCTTCCTCCCTCAAAATGAACCTCCTGGCCCACCTCAAGGAAGATCACCGCCATTCCCGTGTCCTGACAAATGGGGATCATGTCCTGCCCCGCGATCTGAAGATTCTCCTTAAGCTGCGCCATAATCTGGCCGCCAAGGGGCGAAACTTCTTCTACCCTCGCTTTTTCCAGCGCCTCCTCCATGTCCTTTGACAGGAAATGATTTGCCTCAATGCACATTTCCTTGATCTGATCCGTTAATATGCCTACTTCTACTGTTCTCATGCTCTTCCCCATTTCTGTTTTATGGTTAATCCAGGTAAATTACGGTGGTCTGGGACTCCTCGCCCTCCTGCTTCCACCCTTCATCCTTAAATGCTTTCATCGTTCTTTCCAGCGAAAGATAACGCTTTCCTCCCGCCTTCATCGTCTGGTCGCTTCCGATCACCTTAAGTCTCGCAAGCTCTATGACGTTCTCTTCCAGATCCAAATGGCGGTATGCGACGTGGATGACAACCGCTTCCTCCGACCGGGTGATCTCCTGCTCGATAAACACGTGATCCCGCAGGGCGTCTATCTGATAATATAAATGGTTTACCACGTAGGTGACGGAATTGGGATCAAGATCCGTCACGTCCCAGACCATTTCCTCCTCCCATTCCAGGACCTTGTCCCCCAGGGCATGAATGGTTCTGGTCTCCTGAAATTTCTGCCACTCGGGATTGGCTTCCTTCCTTTGAGGATTCAGTTCAGACGATCCGTTGGCGTCCTTGTCTTTTTCCTTTTTCTTATCCGCATTGCCCTTGGGATCCGGTATTTCAACAAATGCCCGCTGCTTCGGCGGATCGATGCGTTCAATGCCTGCAAAGTCCGTTACCTTCTCCTCCCGCAGGAACGTGACGGTGGACTCCTTTGGCGCGAAATACCATTTCAGCGCAAAAACGCCGGCAGTCACGCCAACCACCAGCGCAAGCATCACGAACAGTGCCGTGGTAAGGCCTCCCTCAAACAGGATGTTTTTCTTCCGCTTCTTCTCCCGTTTTCCCTGGGCAGCCCGGAGCCTTGCGACCACTTCTTTTTCCGAGAACCTGGAAACCTTCCCGTAACCATTGGAAAGAAAGCCGCCTTGAGCCACGGATCCGTCGTGCTTTTCCAAATCCACGTTCACGCCGCATCCCATACAGTAATTGTTTTTTCCAACCAACTGCATGCCGCACTTTGGGCAAACCTTACTCTCCTCCATAAGGTGGCCTCGCTTCTCAGTCTCCGACTTTTCGATACTGGGCTTCCTTTAAGTTCTTAACGGTTTCCTTCAGGGAAATGTAATCCCTGTAGCCCACGTCCCTCTTGCCGTTGTTAAACTCCATCAGCTTTTCATCCAGGAGCGTCTTCATGTTCTCCATGACGTTCAGATAATTGTAATCCAGGGAAAAGATCAGCTTATTGCCCTCTTCCCTGCAGGTATAGGTAACAAAGCTAAACTTCGAGAACTTTTCCGTCATTTCGCTGTTCGTTGTATTCTTAAACACCTCAACGTCATAATGGCTGCGGGTGAGCTCGTCCGCGTCCCAGGTAACCTCCGTGATCACGCGCTGGATCTTATCGCCCTTTGCAAAGATCTTAACCGTCTCGTCCCTGTGCAGCGTTCCCGTGGGCATCGGCGTGATGACCTGTCTGGTATAAACCGTCTGCGTCTCCTCCTCGGTAGCGGTGATCCCCTTGATCACAAAGAAGATGGCACAGATCAGCGCCGCAATGCCGATGATTCCCACAAAGATCAGATAGCCGCTATTGGCCGTTTGATTCCCATACCTGACGGTGCTGCCATAGCTTCCCGTCCCTCCGACGGTTCCTGCCGCGCCGCCCGCCGCTTCGCCGGCTTTCCGGTTTTCATACTCCTTCTTGTCCATGGGCGCCACGGTCATGCCGCACCCCATGCAATAAGCGTCCTTTCCATACAGTGGCATGCCGCAATTGGGGCATACCTTCTCTCCCTCTTCCTCGTTGCCTTTGTCCCAAAGGATTCCTAACGTTTCCTGTTGTTCCATTCCTTCTTCCCCTCTTGTGATCAGCCCGCCGGTTACCGTAACTTCGCCAGAACCTCATCCAACTCCGCGCCGTCAGGCTGCGTGGGATTCCAAAGGATCTTCTGGCCGTCATTTTCATATCTGGGGATCACGTGAAGATGGAAATGCATCACCGTCTGCCCTGCAAGCTCCCCATTATTCTGTACAAGATTCAGTCCCTGGCAACCCAGCTTTTCCTTTAGGAGCGCCGCCACCTTCTTTGCCACCGGCAATACCTTTGCCGCCACGTCCTCCGGAAGCTCATACAGATCCGCCGCATGATCCTTTGGCAGTATCAGCGTATGCCCCTTCGTCGCCGGTCCCAGATCCAGAATGGCACGGAAATCCTCATCCTCATATACGGTCCTTGAGGGGATCTCCCCGTTTGCGATCTTACAGAAAATACAATTGTCCTGTTTCACTTTTTCTTCCTCCTTTAATCCAGATCGTCATCTTCTCCAAAGGGATTCACGTTGCCGGATCCCTTGGAATATCGTTTTACAAGGCAAAACAGCGCGCCCAAAATAAGTCCCGTAAGCACTCCCCCGTAATGCGCCGCATTATCAATGTTGTCCGCCGTCAGCCCGCTGTACAGGCTAAGGGCGATCATCAGAATGACGCGCAGGGGCGTTACCATGGGCATTGGCTTTCTATAAAACAGCACCATGGCAAGCAGTAGTCCGTCCAGTCCAAAAATGGCCCCGCTGGCGCCGACGCTCCCCACGGGATTTCCGGATCGCAGTTTTACGTACAAGGACAACAATCCTCCGCCGATCCCGGACAAAAAATAGATGATGCCATAGGGCAGATGCCCGATCTCCTTCTCGATCATGGTACCCATGAAGTACAGGATCACCATGTTGTTCATTATGTGCTCAACGTCGGCATGCAAAAACATGGACCAGAGGAACCTTCCGTACTCCCCGTTCACCAAAACCCCGTTCACGCTAAGGGCTCCCACGTCAAACAAATGGCCTCCGTCATGCTCCGAGATCAGGAACGTGACAATATTGATCACAACCAGCGCTATGCTAACAAAGGGAACCTGATTCCCTTGAATCTTCGATAATTTTTCTTTCATGTCAAAAACCCCGCTTCCCCAATACTTTACCACGCGGCGCCCATCTTCGTCAACCTTTGACATGCACCCAATGCGCGGAAACTACGTAAACTATGGTAAATACTCCATTTTGGCCAAAGGGCCGGACTTAGAAACTATGGACTATCGAGACATTGCCGTTATCGGCGGCGACCGCCGCACGTTACACATGGCTTCCGCCCTCCTAAGGGATGGCTGCCGCGTGATCTGTTACGGAACCTTAGAATTCCCGGCCGGGGAGAAAGACGCCTTCCGGCAGACACCGCCTCCCCGGGAAGCAGCATCCCTCAAGGAGGCCCTGACCAGTGCGGGATGCGTGGTCTGCGGCATTCCCATGGAAAAGGAAGGTTACTTATGCTGCAGGGAGCGCATTCCCGTTTCCGAACTCCAAAGAAACCTTCGCAAAAAGCAAAAACTCTTCGGCGGCCTTATATCCGAGGAGCTCAGACACCACTGTGAGGAGCGTGAGATCGAGTGTCACGATTTTCTGAAAGACGAACCCCTGACCCTGTTTAATGCCGTAGCGACGGCCGAGGGTGCCATTTTAGAGGCTCTGTCCCACAAGGAACGGCTCCTCCATCAGAGCAGCTGCCTGGTGCTGGGCTACGGGCGTTGCGGAAGCCTCATCGCCGAAAAGCTCCGGGGACTTTGCGCCCTTGTCTCCGTGACGGACAGGAGCGAGACAAAGCTTGCCCTTGCGGCGGCTAAGGGCTTTTCCGTCTTTCCCCTGGCCTCCCTGGCGGAAAACGTCTCCCGCTTTGAATATCTATTTAACACCATTCCCGCCTGCTATCTGGGAGCGGCCTGCCTGCCGGAGGTACGCCGGGACAGTCTCATCATCGACGTAGCCTCCGGACGGACGGGAGTAGACTATGACGTGGCTAAGGAGCTTTCCCTAACGGCCCTCTTCTGTCCCGGCCTTCCCGGAAAATACGCCGCCGGAAGCTGCGGGGAACGGCTGGCCAAATTCGTCTTACAGACCATAAATTAAATGAATTAACGGAAAGGTGCGTGTTCACATGGAATTAAACGGCAAAAACGTCGGCGTGGCCCTGACGGGGTCCTTCTGTACCTTCGAAAAAGCCTTCCGGGTCTTAGAGGAGCTCTCTGGGACCGGGGCAAACCTCTACCCCATCCTGTCGGACAGTGCCCAGCAGATCTCCAGCAGATTCGGCACTCCGGGGGAATACCTTGCGCGGATCCGGTCCATTGCGGGCCGCGATCCCATTCTCAGCATTGAGACGGCGGAGCCCTTGGGGCCCTCCTCCCTGCTGGACGTTCTCGCCATTGTCCCCTGCACGGGAAACACGGCGGCGAAGCTGGCCGGCGGCATTACCGACAGCCCCGTCCTCATGGCGGCAAAAGCTCACCTCAGGGTGGGAAATCCCCTTGTCATCGCCATCTCCACCAATGACGGCCTTGGCATGAACCTGAAAAACATCGGTTCCCTTTTTAACTCAAAGAACATTTACTTTGTGCCCTTTGGCCAGGATAATTGGGAGAAAAAGCCCAACTCCCTTGTGGCAAAGCTGGAACTCCTGCGGCCTACCCTGGAGCTGGCCCTGGAGCACAGGCAGTACCACCCGGTACTCATCTCCTATCCCAAACCCTAACGGACCCATAGCAAGAAAGGAAGTCTCAAATGTGCGGAATCGCTGGATTTTGTAACCTTCACGGAAATTACCGGGAGGACCCCGGGAAATACTACCGGATCCTTCAGACCATGGGACAAAGGCAAAAGCACCGGGGCCCGGACGAGGACGGCGTTTATTTGCAAAGGCACGTGGGCCTCTCCCACGTAAGGCTTGCAATTTTGGACCCCGAGGGCGGAAAGCAGCCCATGTCCGCAAGGCTCTCAGACAGGGACGCCTCCGCCACCATTGTCTTTAACGGCGAGATCTATAACAGCCCCGGGCTGCGCAGGGACCTGATCAGGGACGGCGCGGTTTTTGAGACAACAAGCGACACGGAGGTTCTCCTTCAGGGCTACCTTGCCAAGGGCCTTTCCTTCTTTCGCTCCCTGAACGGCATTTTTGCCTTTGCCCTCTGGGACGAAACAAAGGAAAAGCTCTTCCTGGTCAGGGACCGGCTGGGCGTAAAACCCTTGTTTTACTCCCTCTTTGGCCAAAGCCTTCTGTTCTCCTCCGAGATCAAGGGAATCCTCTCCTACCCGGATTTCCCGGCGCAGATAGACCGGGAGGGGCTCTGCGAGATCTTTGGCCTTGGGCCGGCGAAAACCTACGGCAAGGGTGTCTTCCGGGGCATTATGGAAGTGCTGCCCGGGCACGTGCTGGAATTCGACGGTTCCCGGATTACGGATTGCTCCTACTGGGAACTTCAAAGCCATCCTCACGAAGACACGTGGGAGGAAACCGTGGAAAAGACCCGCTTTCTCTTAACGGACGGCATCCGCATGCAAATGCTCTCCGACGTCCCCATCTGTACCTTCCTCTCCGGCGGCGTGGACTCCAGCCTTGTCACGGCGATCTGCAGCAGGGAACTGGCAAAGAAGGGCCTGACTCTCTCTACCTTCTCCTTTGACTTCGCGGGAAATGACGTAAATTTCAAGGCAAATGCCTTCCAGCCGTCCCAGGACCGTCCCTTTGCGGATCTCATGGTCTCCCACTGCAAGACGGATCATCACCACTTGGAATGCGAAAAGCAACAGCTCTATGAATACCTGTTCCGGGCCGTGGATGCCAGGGACCTTCCCTGCATGGCAGACGTGGAAAGCTCCATGCTCTACTTCTGCGGGGAAGTGGCTAAGACGCATAAGGTGACGCTGACGGGAGAATGCGCGGACGAGATCTTTGGCGGCTACCCGTGGTTCCACAAAAAAGAATGCTTCGAGGCCAAAACCTTCCCCTGGTCCATGGATTTTACCCCGCGGACCTGCCTGCTGCGGGATGAGATCAGGTCGCTCCTCCCCTTGGAAGAATATGCCCGCGACGCTTATGAAAAAACGATCGGCGAATGTCCCGCCCTGGAAGGCGAATGCCCCGAGGAGGCCCGCAGGCGCCAGATCTCCTACCTGAACCTACGCTGGTTCATGCAAACGCTCCTTGACAGAATGGACCGCACCAGCATGCACGCAGGGCTCGAAGCCAGAGTACCCTTTGCAGATCACCGCATTGTGGAATACCTCTGGAACGTTCCCTGGGAGATGAAATGCCGCGGAGGCGTAAAGGGACTCCTTCGCCACGCTGCCGAGGGGCTTCTTCCCGATGAAATCCTTTGGCGCAAAAAGAGCCCCTATCCCAAGACTTACGACCCTGCTTACGAGGGTCTCCTTAGGAAGGAGCTCCTATCCGTATTGTCCGATGCCTCACAGCCCCTTAGCCGTCTCTTAGACCGCGCCAAAGTGGAGGCGTACCTTTCAAAGCCCAGCGACTACGGCAGACCGTTTTACGGCCAGCTCATGGCCGGGCCCCAGCTTCTTGCCTACCTTCTTCAGGTAAACTACTGGCTGACGGCTTACCGGATCGAGATCTTGCTTTAGGAAATGCCGCGGATCTCTCTTACAATTTTCACCACGTCCTCCACCTTTAAGGTAAGGCTCATGGAGAGGGGATCGATCACCACGTATTCCACGTTCTCCGGCAAGTACTTGGGAAGATCCAGTACGTCAGCCTGTACCACCCTTACGTCCTGAATGCGGTTGCGGCTGTGTACCACAAGCTCGTCCATGTTGGTGAAAAGTCCCAATGCGGAGGTGGGGGGCTTTTGTCCCTCTGCACCCGCATTCTCAGGCGCCTGGCCATTCGGTCCGCCGGGCTGGGAAGTATAAATGGGCAGCATGCAGCGGCGCAGGTCCAAAGCGGGATCATCCTTATGTCCCTCCTCGGGGATCACGGGCAATAAAAGCTTCACCCTCGCCAGATTTGCATAAAACTCCTCAAAACGCTCTCTTACGATGGCAGGATCCTTTTGCTGTCTGCGCAGATACTGTGCAAAATAAATGCCCGTCAGCTGAACGCCCGTCAGGTCCTTCTTTTCCTTTTCGATGGACTCCTTTACCTCGGGAGGCAAGATCTCATCCAGGGGCAGGCTCTCGCCCGCGTCCTCTGCAGGCTTAAAGAATACGGCGTTGAGGCCCATCAGCGGGAATTTGGTCAAATGCTCGCGTACCTGATTGCGCATCAGTCTCTTCATGGGAACCACGTTGTCTCCCGTAGGCTCAGGCATGGGGAGCACGTTCAGCTCCGTAATGCCCACGGGATCGCCGCCGTCAAAGAATCTCTTTGCGGCTTCCTCCGCGTCCTCCTTCTTCTCAAACATATACGCCTGATCATAAAACATGGTCTGCTCACATTCAATGAAAGGGATCCTGGTGAACAGGGAGTACAAAATATATGCCTTGGGCAGATTTCTTAATCTCTCGATCTTTTCTTCTCTCGTCATAAATGCGTTAATCCTTTCTCCGCAATTCTGAAACCGCGTGAAATAATTATATCGCGTTATCGGAAAATAAGCAAGCAATTCTCGCTACAGCAGGCTTTTCAGGAAGCGGGCGGACTTTAACATGAACCCAAGCTGATCCGGCGCGCCAAAATGTTCAATGGCCATATAGCCCTGATAGCCCTGGTCCTTCAGCTTCCCCACAAGCTCCGCAATGGGAAGATACCCGTCTCCCACGGGCACCGGCTTCATGCCCTTCCGGTGAAGCAGCTCCTCCCCGTACGGCATCCCCAAGCCTTCCCAGATCTCCGGATCCTCTTCCTTCTCTTCTCCCCGGTCCTTACAATGCACGTGACCGATCTGGTCCTTGAAAAGCTCATAGGCCTGATCCGCGTTTTCATTGCTGAAGGCGTAATTCCCCATGTCCAGCGTATGCTTCAGGCCGGGCACCTGCGAAAGGAACCACTTGATGGGGTTCATGCGCGCAATGGGGGAAGTAAAGCTGTCAAAGTCTTCCATGGATACCATGATGCCGCGCTCCGCGGCATATTCCGTGAGCTCCGCGATGGCATCCCGCATGGCCAGGATCTCCGCAATGCCCTCCATGCAGCGCGCTGTCTCCTCGAAGGAGGCGCTGGCCTTTGTCAGCTCCCTGGCCTGCTCCTCATCAAGGAAGCCGGGAATGATCATGACCCTCTTGATCCCCATGGCCTTTGCGGTATCGATCATCTTTCTTCCCGTATGCATGCCCGCGGCGTATTTATTCCCAAAATCAAAGAACTGGTACAGGTTCGAGATTTCCATTCCGGCATTTTTGATGATCCGGTTAAGCTCCGGCTTTTGCACCAGCGTCGTAAACTCCATTTCAACGCCGCTGATCCCTGCCTTCTTAGCCTCCGCGAGGAGCTCCTCCAGGGATTTCCCCGTCTGCTCCGCGGCCTCCCGCAGATGTTCATAAAAGATGGAGAGCTTAATGCCGCCCTCCGGCTCCTCTGCCGTCGCCGGGGCCTCCTGCCAAGGTGCACCGTACCCTGCTTCCCGGCTCTCCCGCCAAGGCGCACCGTACCCTGCTTCCCGGCCCTCCTGCCAAGGTGCACCGTACCCTGCTTCCCGGCTCTCCCGCGCCGCATGGCCGCCAAGCTTTTCGGGCGGGATCTTCGCCTCCTGACACTCCAGGGGCGCTGACCGGCGGCACGTGGGTGCGCACCAGTACACGGCGTTGGTAATGATCCTCTGTACGTATTTATCGTGATACGTGGGACAGGTCTCATGTCCCGGCTGGAAATAAAAGATCTTCCCCAGTCCCCGGGTAAAAGTACAGCCGCTGCGGAAGACCTCTCCGCCCGCAAACCACCCCGTAAATACCACGTCGTCCGGCTTTGGTATATCAAAGTACTCCCCGTACGCCTCCTCCACGGGAAGCTCGAAATACTCAGGGATATATCTTGCAATGGGATGGGCAGGCGCCGTTACGTAAAGCCTCTCCCGATCGTCGTGGCGCCACTTTAAACTCATGGTCGTCCCGAGGAGTTTTTTCATCATCTTACTGTCATGGGCGCTGTGCAGCGCCACCAGCCCCATTCCCGCAAGCACCGCCTGCCGGATCCGCTCCGCCACTTCATCGGAAAAAGCCGCCTGCGCCATGTGGCTCCAATAGACCAGCACGTCCGTCTGGTCAAGGATCTCCTGCGTAAGACCGTGCTCCGGCTCATCAAAGGTTGCCAGATGGATCCGCACTTCCTCATCGTAGCTCAAAAATTCCGCGATGCAGCCGTGGATCCCTTCCGGATAGATCCTGCGGACCTCCTCCTGCATTCTCTCATGCAGGTTTTCATTCCAAACCGTTACGTTGATCATGCCCTGACCACCTCCCTGATTTCCACGTCTCTCCTACGCCAATGCGTACCCCTCTCCGGGTTTTTCGTCATAATTTACAATTTCCTACCACCATTATATAAATCGTTTTGTGAATTTGCAAATATAATCGTTGCGCATCCGCAGTTTTTGAATTATAGTATTGTTATGGGGTTACAATAACTAATCGCGCCTTCGGGCACGCAACGTGGAGGGAAACATGCAGAGACTAAACAAGAACAAAGCCATTTCTTTACTGGACGAAAACGAAAGGGGAATGATCACCAAGCTTTCAGAGCGCTGTAACTGTCTGGAACCTTTGGAGACCCGTACCTGCAAAGCCGGTGACTTTACGCTCATCGCAAAGCAGTCTGACATAGGAAATACCAAGGAAATCCACCTCATGGCATTCATGGAGGCGGAGAACATTTACGAATACGTATCAGACGCTTACGTCAGCAGCACCATGGATAAAAGCAACTACTACCAGTTCCTTTTCAACTCCGTGAGCAATTACAAAAGGGATCAGGAATTAACCGCCGAGGCCCTGGACGTGTTTAAGGAGAATGCAAAGAATCTGTTCCCGGGCGAGGAATTATCCTATGCCTTTGGCGGCCAGCTTACCATTTCCGTACTGAACAAAGGCGACGTAAATAAGATCGGCCAGTCCAAGTACGTCATTTCCATCAACGTCAACTTCCTGAAAAATGATCAGGAAGAGATTTTGGAAAAGGATCTGTATAAGACCATCGACAAATTCTATGAGGCTCACAAGGAAGACATCCGTCTTGCCACAAAGGCCCAGCACATCCTAAAGCAGTGCCTGAACCTTTCCGAGAAAGGCGCGGCTCAGTTTATTTACGAGTATGAATACTTTGTCGTAACGAGAAACGCCGAGGATCCCGCGAGGTTTGACGTAAGCTACGGTAATACCAAGGAAGGCTTCCTTCGCGCAAAGCAGAAATGCCTTCACGAAAAAGACTTTGAGAACACCGTTTCCGGACTTATCCCGGTGGAGCTCTCCAAGAGCGTCTACGGCTATCTCCAGAAATGTGAGATGACCAAGCTCCTTTCCGATGAAGCCATTAAGCCCATGACGGAAAGCCCCTTGGAGAAAAAGAGCGAAGAAGACGCCAAGAAATAATAATTTTTCAAAAAACGCTGTTTATCATTCAAAAAACCGGCGGCCCTTAACGGGTATCGCCGGTTTTCTTTTTTCAGGTTTTTCAGGTTTTCCACCCTTTGGATTCCCTTAAAGCTCCGAATATCCGTAGCTGTTTACCAGGGCATCGATGCGCTGGGCATTTCTGCACATGGGACACTCGTGGGATAAGTAAGTGGAGTACTCCGGGACGTCGCTTCCGCGGAAGATGGAGTGAACCTCCTTCCCCTCCACCTCGTCCACTGCCGAGAACAGGGCCGAGATCCCTGCCAGCTGACCGCCGTAATACTGGATACAGTCAAGGCTGGAGGAAATGGTCTTTCCGGTGGTCGCGGAGGCAAGGAGCAGAAGCACGTGCTTATTCTCAATGGCACTGCGGATGTTGTCGCGGAAGATCAGCTGATTCTGTGCATTGATCTCAGGCGTAACGACGTAAATGGTCTTGTGGGAATTCATGGACATGATGCCCGCATTTTGAAGAGCCTCCGCAAGATACGCGCCGATCACCTCACAGCCGTCCATGCAGACAATGGTATCCACAATGGTGCTGTAGGAATACTGTCCCGCAATGGCCTTGGCCACCTCCGAAGCCTCACTCTGGCGGATCTTCATGGTCGTCATGTCAAAGTAATAATTGATGTGGGAATGGCTGGTTACAAAATGTCCCGGCACTACCCTCATGGAAATGTTTCTAAGCGTCTTGTGATTGATCTTAATGCCTTCCTTCATGCTATCTCCCTCCGTTTTTTTTCTCAATTCTGATATTGGTCAGCGCACACTGGTCTCCCGTCAGGGAAACGTACACGTCCTTCGTGCCGTCAAGGATCTTTGTCTTATTTTCTACGTAAATGCCTAAATTATCCGTCATGGTAATGATCACGTTCTCCCTGCGCACAAAGGAAATGGTACAATCCAATCCCTTCTTGTGATTTTCCTTCCATGCGTCCCAGCCCTGGAATTTTTCGCTCTTTGTTACGGTAAGCTCGTTCTTTGCCCGCTCATCGCTGCTCCAGTTCTCGCCATCAAGCCGGATCATGGCATATCCCCGGTATCCCTTTCCGTTTACCTTTTTATCCTCCGATGAGAAGATGTTGATAAAGGGGCAATGCCAGATCAGTCTGGCCGTGGGAAGGCTCATGGTGTGGAAAGTGATCTTCATTCCGTCCGTAATGGGAACCGCCTCCGTTGCGTCCGAAAGGAATCCGTCCACCTGTACATTGGGTATGTCGCCCGCCTCTCCCCTGATATAACTGATCTCTTCGGCGATCCTCGGAACGTAATCGTCCTCCACGGGCTGCTCAGTCGTCTCAATGCTTACGTCACTCATGGTTCCGTGTTCACCCGTAAGCCCGACGTACACGTATCTGGAGCTGTCAGGCAAAGCCACCGTTACCTCCAGGTTTTCGCCGTCGTGCCTGATCCGCAACAGCACGTGATCCTTTTGCTTAACGGCCTCAATCTCCGCCAGAATGGTTTCGCCCTTTCTCACTTTGCCGTTTTTCGCCTTTTCTTCGCCGGAAAGCCGCCTCGTTTCAATCTTTCTTATGCCGCCTTCCTTCGTCCGGCCATCCAACCAGACTTCACAGTACTCATAGTAATTCAGTTCCCGCCGCATCCTTTCGTCCGCATGCACTCTTCCGTCCAGGGAATCGAACAGGACCATGGCAGGGCCCCTGCCCTCCTCCTCATCCTCCGCGGCCGTGAACTTCAGTCTGATTTTTGTTATGGTCGGCAAAATCCGGATCCCGTCCGATATCTCGCTGCGGAACTTTCCAAAACGCATCTCCCTCTTTCCGGCAAATTCCCTTACCGTACTTTTTTCCCGCATCTCATAGTTCTCATCCAGGTCGATGAGATGCTTCATAACCCCTGCGATCTCCGGATCGAACTGTGTTCCCGTTCCCTTGACGATCTCCTCGCGTACGATCTGCTGTGGAAACGCCGTTCTGTAGCTTCGATTGGAGGACATGGCATCATATGCGTCGGCAACGGATATGATCCTTGCAATCTCCGGAATGTCCGTTCCCTTAAGCCCTTCGGGGTACCCCTTTCCGTCATACCTCTCATGATGGAAGTGGGCGCCGATGCTAAGGTACGGGTACTCGCTGATGCTCGTGAGGATCTGGCTTCCCTTAAGCGAATGCTGCTTTATGACCTCATATTCCTCTGACGTAAGTTTCCCGTTTTTGTTGATGATGCTTTCGTCTATGCCAATCTTGCCTACGTCGTGAAGCAGCGCCGCATAGTATATCTTTCCGCACTCTTCTTCGCTTTTTCCCATCTCCCTGGCAATCTTCTCCGAATACTCCGCAACCCGCAGGGAATGTCCGCTGGAGTATGCATCCTTTGCGTCTATGGCGTTTACCAGGGCCGTGGCCGTCTGCTCAAACAAACGCCTTGCCAGCTTTTCCTGTTCTTTCAGGAAGGCGATCTCCAGCCCCTGATACTTTTCCAGCTTCTTGTTCCGGCGGTAGATCAGGATCACGGTCAGTATGGCAAAGACGTTCATAAACAATCCGGAAATGCTGGAAGGGTTGTGTCTTACAAAAAAGCCTTGGAGCAGTACGGGTATCTGCCCGGCGAGGACGATCACCGCAACGATAAATCCCGTCTTATGAAAAAACACCACCAGCAGGATCATGCAGATGTTTCCTACGGAGGAAAACACGCCGGAGAGCGTCACCAGGGGAATTCCCATGGAACCGATCTTAAAGACCTCCTGAGACCCGGCGACCCTTGTCAAACATATGGCTGATGCAACGTACAAAACCAAAAACAAAACAAATAAGCTCTTTGGTGTCTTCATGAGTCTTACCTCATTCCCATCTCCGGTATTTTTATGCTGACCTTTGTTCCGGTCCCCATCTTACTTTCCACGGTTACTTCCCCGTCTAAGAGACTGGCAAACCTGTCCATCACGTTCTTGATCCCGACGTGGGACACGCCGTCAAAATCCTTCGGGTTTACGTCAAATCCCACGCCGTCATCTTCTACCGTGATCAAAATGCTCTCCCCCACGGACGCCGTCGTGATCTTGATCGTTCCGCCCGTCTGCTTCGGATCGAGTCCGTAACAGACCGCATTTTCCACCAAAGCCTGAATGGAAAGAGGCGGCACGCCAAATTCCGTCACCTCTAAATTCTTTTCCAGCCGGATCTCTCCCTGACCCCACTGCTTCTCCAGATAAAGATAATTATCTACGGATTTCATCTCCTTTTCGAAGGGGATCAGCCGCATGTCATCGACCTGCAGGACCGTCTCCTGCAAATATTCCGAAAAATGATCTATGGCGTCCACGGCCTTGTTCGGATCCTGAAAGATAAGATTGCGGATCCGGGCAAGATTATTATTGATCAGGTGCGGACGGATCTGTGCCATCAGCAGATTGCTCTTATTCCGCTCCGCCTCCAGCTTTTTCTCCGCCAGGGCAAGCTGCGTCTGCCGGTATTCAATGGCGGAAAGATAAAAATAATAGATAAAGACTTCCATCGCCACAACCATGGGCACGAATTGGTTCGGCATCTCGAATTCCCGTATCAGCACGATCAGCAGAAAGCAACTGCTTGCCATGAACATGACAATGGCCCCCTGCGCCCTGCTGCCTCCCCGGAGAAGCCTCAGGGAATGAAATATCAAAAGGACAAGGTACAACCCTTCCACCCAAAACGGTACCCAGTGAAGAGGTCCGGAGTCATAACTGTGATCGGGCCTGAAATAATAGATCATCCTCGTATCCGCAATGTCGATCAGGGAGATCACGGAACAAACGATCAGGGGAGTTGCAACCAAAAGCTTTTGCTTCACGCCCTCCGTAAGATATAAGACAAGCAACGCGATCAGGGGATATAAAATATAGACTGCCGCAGACTTATAATATAAAATGCGGTAGCTCAGCTGATAATCATCGCACCAGACCTCAAGAAACTCAAATACGGAAGCCAAAAAAGTCAGACCCGTCACGACGTAGATCAGCCGGATCCCCTTAAAATTCTCGTTCACCTTCCGATTGGAATACAGCATGACCATCAGCGCCGAAAGAACAAAAAGCGTCAAGTAACTGCTTCTGAGGTACTCCCACAAAAAAACCACTTCAAACCCTCCTGACACAATAACTTTTCCAAAAATGAATGCGGAGGGAGGTCCATAAGAACCTTCCTCCGTATATCTTACCATACTTTTTAAAACGGGGCAACCGCAAGCCAATCGGAATTTAGATATGTCTCCAGCATCACCAGCGCAAATCCGATGACAAATGCCAGCGCTCCCTTGTCATTATCCTTTTTTGTTGCAATCTGAGGAATTTCCTCTACCGTGGTGTAGATCATGGCGCCTCCTGCCACTGCACAGACATACGGCAGCGCCGCCGGGAACAACACGGCAAGGATTACGGTAAAAATGCCAAAAAGCGGCACCGGTCCGCCGGAAATAATGCCCATGAGAAAGGCTTTCCCCGGCTCTCCTCCCCTTTCCTTGACGGGAAGCGATACAAATAACGCCTCCGGAAAATTCTGTATCGCGATGGCAATGGCCAGCACAAATGCCGAGGAAGCCGGGATCCAGTCCGTCTTCATAAAATGCCCTGCAAAAATGGCCCCCAGCGCGATTCCCTCGGGAACGTGGTGGATCACCTCCGCCAGCATAAGCTTCACGTCCGGCTTCAGCTGACTTTCGGGCCCTTCCGTTAAGTCTGCATATGCGTGCGTATGCGGCACAACACTGTCCAGGAGATATTGAACCGCCACGCCACCGCAAAAGCATGCGGCCACGTAGATTATGCCATTCCTGCCGCCATCCGATAATCCCCGGATCGCCGGTTCGATCATGCCCCAGGCAGACATGGAAAACATGATGCCTGCGCTTGTGCCCGCCAGGATCACCCGGAGCTCCTCCGGAATTTTATTTGCCTTGGAATATGCAAAGCCGGCACCCAAAACCGTTCCCGCCAAAGGGATCAGCATGCCGAAAATCGTGTCCGCATCGGAAAGTGTCTGCGCTTTATCCAAGTACGTGATCAAAGACCGCAGTCCAAGGAAGATCAGGATCGTACCGCCCATGATCTCCGAGCCGGATTTATACCGCATGCCAAACACGCTTCCAATCTTCACTCCCGCCATGGAAATGAAACAGGTAATGATCCCTATGATCGAAACCGCAATGGCTACGTTGGCAAGGCTTCCGCCGCTTATAACCTTCACCGGCATGGCAACAAAGGTAATGCCGACTGCCAGCGCATCGATGCTCGTGGCCACCGCCATCATAAACATGGTTTTCACGTCAAAGCCCGGGGTCACCTCTTCCTCCGGCCCAAGCGCCTCCTTGATCATGTTTCCGCCGATGAGAGTCAGCAGGACAAATGCCATCCACGGCGCTATGACGCTGATCCATTTTTCAAAGCGGGATCCCACAAGATACCCCACAAATGGCATTCCCGCCTGAAAAATGCCGAACCACAGGCCACAGGCCAGGAATTCCTTCATCGTTACCTTCCTTGCCGCCAGCCCCTTACAGATCGACACCGCAAAGGCATCCATCGCCAATCCTACCGCCAACAGCAATAACTCAAATATGTCCATGTCAATCTTCCCTCAAATCATGCATATTCCGGGCCGGTGCCCGTTAGTACCATTTAACGCTGCCACTTGCTATATCCTAACACAGTTTTTTGCAATCCGCAACGCTCATCCGGGGAATTTGACCGTCATTATGATTTTATTTATTATCCTTTACTCTTAGAAGCAGTGCCGCGTTGATCACGACAAAAACGGAACCGCAGTTGTGCCAAAGCGCGCCCGTGATCGGCGTCAGCACTCCCAGCGCCGACAAAACCACTGCAGACAGATTGAATGTCCGATCCAATGCCTCCCATGGCAATTCCCGCGTCAGCCGTCGCCAGGGCAAGAGCGTCATTTACGCCGTCCCCGATCATGCAGACCGGCTCCGCCTTACGCCGCATAGACCACCGTTGCGCCGCCGTCGGATTCCTTTTTGCCTGCCTCCTCAAACTCCTCCGTCTTAATTCCCTGAGAGGCCATAAAATCTTCTTTTCCGACAAGGACCTGCATCCCGGAGACCTCTGCCGACACTCCCTGACCTGCCAGAACCTTAAAATCCTTTACGGGTTCATTTTTTCCGCCTTTTTCAGCGTAAGCGTTCCAGATCGCCTTTCCAAGAGGATGCTCTGACTGCTGCTCGGCCAGCGCCGTGATCCTTAATACCTCATCCGCTTTTTTTAGCGCTTCTTTCCAAAGCATCCGTTCTGCATCTGGACCATTTCCACCTGCGCAACCTGATTTCCCGTCTTGCTTAGCAGCGACGCAAACAGCTTTGTCATGACAAATCCCGGCTTTGCGATGGGCGCACCGTCAAGGTACGGGCTTTTCACCGAAATTATCCTCTGCTATATCTGAAATCGCAGTAATCTCCGCCTTCCGCCAGCGTCTTTGTCCTCACAAGCTTCGCACCCATGGCGTCAGCGATCACGTAATCCAGCTTGCACAAATATTTCGCCAGCTCAGGGCAGCCCTCGTCTGCGCAGATCTTACAGATGCCGCACTCATGATAATTATAACCAAGGTCATACTCCTCACACCCCGGAAGAACGTCGACCACCCAGTTATTCTCGCCCGTCCGCTTTTTGCTCTCTTCCGCCCACTTCAGTCTCTCCGGCATTTTCTTTTCATCCAGGTATTCCTCTGCGCTTCCCATGTGCGATTTAAGGAATTTAGAGTGACTGAGGGCATCTCTTAATACCTCGTAGTTCTCTTCCGGACTAAGCCCCGTACGACGATTCATTGCAATAAAGTAGATTCCCATCATATAGGATGCGAGAAGCTTATCATCGTTCATGTCCTTGGCCCTCTTAGCAATTTTCTTATGCTCCTGAATGATTCCATTTACCGCTTCACGGGACAGTCCCCTTTTCCGATACTCCGGCTTCATGGCCCCATGATAAAAATGTCCCATAAACCACTTTTTGAACGAGTTTTTCATTGACGATTATCACCCTCCTTTGGTTAGAAAAAACTAACACAATGGTATCACTTTTTTCCATGCTTGTCCATATCCGCTTCCCGCCATAAATCCAGCTCGTTCCAATGAATGGAATCTTCATCAAAACCTCATTTTATCTCTTATGTCTTCCGTGTTTTATCGTGTCTTCCGTGTTTTATCGTCAAAATTTCTTTTTTTACTGTCAAAGTTTCTTTTTTATGTTCTAGACCGTAATTTCTCTTGATTCCTTACTGTCAATTCTCCATTTTCTCGGTTCTGACCGTAATTTCTCTTGATCCTTTACTGTCAATTTTCCCTTTTCCCGGTTCTGACCGTAATTTCTCTTGATTCCTTACTGTCAATTCTCC